>NZ_JAALEC010000007.1:0-4365 GCF_014145205.1 Dietzia sp. DQ11-44 | reverse complement strand
GTCCCGGGGGGCGGATCAGCGCCCCGCGTGGCCCCGGGGACGGGTCAGCGCCCCGTGTACTCCCCTGCGCGCTTCTCCCCGAACGCCGCGAGCGCCTCGCGGTGATCGGCGGTGTGGTGCGCGAGCGCCTGCATCGCCGCCGAGAGCTCGAGCAGCGACTCGAGCGACTGGTGCTGTGACTCGCGGAGCAGCTTCTTGGCCATCCGCACCGCGTGCGGCGGGTTCTTGGCCACCCGTGCGGCGAGGGCGTGGGCCGCCTCCAGCAGGTTCTCGGGCTCCACGACCTCGTTGACCAGCCCCCACGCGGCGGCCTGCTCGGCCTTGACGCGATCTCCGGTGAGCGCCATCTCGGCCGCCCGGGCCGGGCCGATGGCCTTGGTCAGCAGCCATGCGCCGCCGTCGCCCGGGATGATCCCCAGCTGGACGAAACTCTCGGCGAACCACGCCTTGGTCGAGGCCACCCGCAGGTCGCACATCACCGCCAGGTCACAACCCGCGCCCACCGCGGGGCCGTTGACGGCCGCGACCACCGGCACCTCGCAGTGATACAGCGCGCGGGGGATCCGCTGGATCCCTCCCCGGTAGCCGTTACGGAGCTCGTACGGGCTACCCCCGAACATCCCCGCCTTGTCGACCATGTCCTTGACGTTGCCGCCGGCGGAGAACGCCGAGCCGGCGCCGGTGAGCACGACGGCCCGGACGTCATGGTCGGCATTGACCGCTGCGACCCGGTCACACAGGGCGTCGACGATCGCAGGATCGGAGATGGGGTTCCGGGAATCCGGCAGGTTGAGTGTCCACGTCTCGATGTGGTCGGCTCGCTCGACGAGCAGAGGGGAGGTAGTCATCAGGGATCCTTCGGTCGAGGGGACGCCAATTCGCGCTATCTAACTACGTAATCCGTTACTCGACTGTAGCGAGCGGTCGTCGTCACCGCCAGTGTTCGCCATATCGGCAGAGCCGTGCTCCGATGGGTTCGGCGGTCCCCCACCGGGGAAACCCCAGGATGGCCGAACACCTCGCGCATCAGCGGCGATCCAGCCCCGCCCAGAACTCGCCCAGGGCGAGGAAGGTTGACTCGGGCTGTTCGAGCGCGGGTATCACCCGCGCCCCGGACACCGTCGACTCGCGTGCGTCGATCATCTCGGCGGCGACCGCGCGGGCCTGCTCCGGCGTCCACTCGCCGCGGTCGTCGGTGGTGACGAACAGGACCGGGCACGTCACCTCCAGTGCCGCCGAGAGCAGGTCGACACGATTGAGGATCGCGGTCTCGATGGCCCGAATCGTCGCCGTGCGCCCCGCCCGGTCGAGCGCACCACGCAACACCTCGACGGCCTCGGGATCGTGCGCGCGGGTGCGGTCGGTGAAGATGGTCTCCTCGATCGCGGACCTCACCGGCCCGCGGGGCCCGATCAGCCGGTAGAGCGGGACCAGCATCCGGACCTTGCGGCGGAGGAGTCGATTAATCGGGCGAGTCGGCGCGCTGACGGCGACGAGACTGCGGATCAGGTCGGGCCTGCGAGCGGCCACCTCCATACCGACGTGACCACCCCACGCATTGCCGAGCCAGTCGACCCCGTCCTGCCCGGACGACCCCCGGACATGCTCCAGCACCTCGATCGCGGCGTCCGCACATGCGGAGATGTCCGTCGCCTCGCGCAACGGGTCACTTCTCCCGCAGGACGGTGCGTCGATCAGGTGGAGACGATGGGCGCCCTTCAGCAGCGGCACGAGTCGGTTCCAGCTCGTCGAGTCGACGAACATGCTGTGCCACAGCACGAGTGGCGGGCCCTCGCCGACCACATCGACGTGGAGCCGGCCGAGCCGCGTATCGACGAATCCTGAATCCATAATTGACATTACACATCGTAAACTCAATTCTGTCTAGACTCGGATCATGGCCAGGACCTACTCGTCGGAGCTCCGTGCGGAGCGGGCTCGCCTCAACCGGGCGGCAGTGGTGGACGTCGCGCGGGAGATGTTCATCGAACGGGGATGGGTGGCCACGACGATGTCCGACGTCGCCTCCGCCGCAGGCCTCACCCGGCAGACCGTCTACCAGCAGTTCGACGGGAAGCTCACCCTTCTCGACACCTGCATTGATCTGTCGTCGTCTGATGGCGCGAACTCCCCCGTCCGCGAGTTGCCGGACTACGTCAAGATGGGCGAGGGAGCTGTCGAGGACCGCCTGGCCGCCGGCGCGAGATGGCTGCGCGGGGCGCACGAACGATCGGCCGCCATCCAGTACGTTCTCGACGAGGCCGCCGTCGTCGACGACGTCGCCGCGGGGCGACTCGCAGAACGGGAACGCACCCGTTGGGACGAGGTGCGGTGGGCCTCCGGGCTCATCCTCGGATCTCCTCCCCCCGACGCGGTCGTCGACGCGATGTGGATGCTCACCGGCAGATCCGTGTGGTTGAGACTGACGCGTGAACGAGGGTGGACACCAGAGCAGTGGGAGAGTTGGTTCGTTCGCCACGCTCGCGTGGAACTGCGCTGCTGAGCTTTCTGGCGCGAAAGCCCTGAGGAGACCTGGTCTACCCAGACCGGACAGTCGGGAACTCCCTACCGCGACATGACTGGGGCTCCGACGCAGAACGCCCCCGCCCTCGGTTTCCCGAGATCAGGGGCGTTCTTCCATCTGAGCCGCGTGTCGGAATCGAACCGACGACCTTTTCATTACGAGTGAAATGCTCTACCGACTGAGCTAACGCGGCGAGCCCTTGTGGGGCGACGCAACTATATACGACCGGCTCTCGCCGCCGGAAAACGACCGGTACCCCGGGTGCGGGTGGCCTCCACCCTGGTACATCGACCCTGGTACATCAACTCTGCTCCGTCAACCCAGCGCCTCGCGTATCGCCCCCACCATCGCGGACACGGCAAACTTCGGCTTCACGTTGACCTCGATGGCGGCGCGACACTCCTGGATAGCCTCGATGGCCCTCAGCACCGACGCCGGCGGATAGTGCCCCCCGAGGCGCGCCGACTCCTCCGCCTTGTCCGGGTGAACCGGGGCGACGTCCGCCACTCCGAGGCCGGCCATGAGCGCGTCCCGGTAGAAGCCCGCCAGGTCGACCAGCGCCAGGTCCAGCGAATCACGGGTGGAGCGGGTCCGCCGCGACTTCTGCGCCTTCTCCAGCTCCTTCACCGCGCCCGCGGCGCCGCGACCCGCCGCCACCGCACCTTTTCCGGTGCCGCCCACACCCATCGCGGTGCGCAGTTCCTCCACCTCACGCTCGTCGTTCTGGGAATTTCGGGCGAGCGCCTCCTGCTCTGCGGCGCTGACCAGACGGTCCGCCAGCGGGAACGCCCGGCCGGGGTTGTGCATGACCATGGGCAGCTCCAACACCACGTCCCGGCGATCCCGGGTGGCCTCGTCGGTGGCCAACCACCGGGCGCGGCCGATGTGTCCGGAGGAGACCGCCGCAGCCCACCGCGCCCGCTCGGGGTCGATCCCCCCGCCGGCGAGGAGCGCGCTCTCGACCGCGGTGGCGTCCGGCTGACGAAGCGCGACGTTCCTCGACCTGGACCGCAGGGTGACCATGATGTCCATGGGGTCCGTCGTGGGCGAGCACAGCAGGAACACCGTGCGGCTCGGCGGCTCCTCCACCACCTTGAGCAGCGCGTTGCCGGACTGCTCGGTGAGCCGGTCCGCCTCCTCCACCACCACGATCTGCCAGCGACCGGTGCTGGGGCGGCTGGCGGCGCGGTGGATGGTCTCCTTGACGTCCTTGAGAAGGATGTTGACGCCCTGCGGAGCCAGGAGGTGGACATCCGCGTGGGTCCCCGCCAGCACGGTGTGGCAGGACCGGCACTCGCCACAGCCCACGATCTCCGGGTGTTCGCACTGCAACGCGGCGGCGAAACACGTGGCGGCGACGCTCCGTCCGCTCCCCGGTGGACCGGTGAACAGCCACGCGTGGACCATCCGCGCGTCCGACTCGTCCCACCCCTGGCCCGGCACCCGCGCACGCGCCGCCGACGCCGCGGCGGTCAGCTCCGCCACGACGTCGGACTGACCGGCCAACCGATCGAACACCCCTGGCATGGCCCCACCATATCGGGCCCTTCCGGTTCCGGAGTGCGTAGCTGGGGTTCCGTGAGGCGGGGCGTGGCGGAGAATTTGGGGGTCCTGGGGGTGTGAGGATTGCGGTTCCTACACCTGCACCCAGAACCACCCAGGACCCGCTTTGAACGCTACCGCCAGCCTGCTTGCCGACACCATCTGCCGCACCGTCGAACTCGGTGTGACCATCACCGACGCCGCCGTGGCCGGCGAGCTCACGCACTTGTTCTGTGCCCCGGTCGCACTGGACCCGATCTGCGCGGAGTGCGGGATGGCGGGCCGGCTGCGGGACCACG
>NZ_JAALEC010000079.1:0-3113 GCF_014145205.1 Dietzia sp. DQ11-44 | reverse complement strand
TGTCCACGCGGGCGGCCGGGGCGGCCGCCACGCCGCGGGTGTCCGCCCCGGCTCCGTGTGTCCGGGGGGCCGAAGTCACCCGGTTCGTGTGCGTCGTCGCTGTGCATCGCCGACTCCCAATGTCCTGGGCGCCCCATCGGCGCCCGCCTGCCATAGAGTATTCGCGACATCCCAAAGAGTGTCAACGACATATCGCTAAAGGGTTGGTGCGCGGGACGTCCGACCGGTCGGGCAGGATGGGGGTCGACGCGGGGAACACTCAGGTGGGCCCGCGCGTTGACCAGTACGAGTGATTCGTCGGTGACCCGGCGGGGACTCTCGATCAACGACCTTCCCCGACAATCCGAAGGGACCTCGATGCGCACGAGCAGCAATCCGGTCTTCAGTTCCCTGTCCCAGGACAGCGCGCGTGGCGCCACCCACCTCGGTGGTGCCGGACGCGCGGGCTTCCAGCAGGGCCAGTACGGCCAGCAGGGTTTCGGTGCCCAGCCCGGGTACGGCGCCCCCCAGGCCCATCCGCAGTTCGACACGGACACGCGGCCCATGACGATCGACGACGTCGTCAGCAAGACCGCCACCACCCTGGGTCTGCTCAGCATCGTGGGCGTGATCGCGTTCTACATGATCAGCATCAACCCCGGTCTGCTGTTCCCGCTGCTGCTCATCGGCGGTATCGGCGGTCTCGTCGTGGTGCTCGTCGCCACGTTCGGCCGCAAGATGGACTCGGCCCCCGTCACCCTGGTCTACGGCGGCCTGCAGGGGCTCTTCGTGGGCGCTGCCACCTACCTGTTCACCGCTGATCTGCAGGGCGGTGGCGTCCTGGGTGCCGTCGGCGCGGCGATCCTCGGCACCATCGGTGTGTTCGTGGGCATGCTGTTCGTCTACAAGACCGGCGCCGTGCGCGTGACCCCCAAGTTCACGCGGTTCCTCACCGCCGCCATCGTGGGCGTGCTGTTCGCGGCGCTCGGTAGTATCCTGCTGAGCTTCTTCACCGGTGGCTCCAACCCGCTGTACGACGGCGGCCCGATCGCGATCGCCTTCTGCCTCCTGTGCATCGGCCTGGCCGCGTTCAGCTTCCTGCTGGACTTCGACAACGCCGATCGCCTCGTGCGCGCCGGTGCCCCCAACAAGATGTCGTGGGGCGTCGCGCTCGGCCTGACCGTCACCCTGGTCTGGCTGTACATCGAGATCCTGCGTCTGATGAGCTACTTCCGCGACTGATCAGCGCGAGCGGTAGCGCCGCCGTCGGTGGCCCTGGCTGCTGCGGCGAACCGGCGAGCCGGCCCTGCTGCCCCGACCCCAACCAGGGGTCGGGGCAGCCGCTATTTCGGAGGAGCGTGGCGGGCTCGGCTTCTCGCCGAGAGGTCACACATGCTCACGTTCTCCCAGGATGCGGAATCGGAATACGCGCATTTGCGACCACTCGGCGGGGCGAGCGGATGGCGGACAATCTGACGGTCGAGGGCGCAACGAAAAGAGCGTTCCGAACACCGTCTCCTGGGGAAACGGGTTCGGAACGCTCTTTTCGACGCTGGGTCGACGCCGGGACGCGGGGCGCGCGCGATCAGGCCGGGCGGGCGGGGATCAGCTCAGGCGCTCGAGCACCATCGCCATGCCCTGGCCGCCGCCGACGCACATGGTCTCGACGCCGAACTGCTTGTCCGCGGCCTGCAGGTTGTTGATGAGCGAGGCGGTGATGCGGGCGCCGGTCATGCCGAACGGGTGGCCGAGCGCGATGGCGCCACCGTTGATGTTGAGCTTGTCCTCCTCGATCCCGAGCTCACGGGCGGAGCCGAGGACCTGGACGGCGAACGCCTCGTTGATCTCGAACAGGTCGATGTCGGACACCGACTTGCCGGCGATCTTCAGGGCGTTCTTGACGGCCTGGATCGGGCCGAGGCCCATGATCTCGGGGGACAGGCCCGAGACGCCGGTGGACACCACGCGGGCGAGCGGCGTGAGGCCGAGCTCCTTGGCCTTGGTGTCGGACATGATCACCAGGGCGGCGGCGCCGTCGTTGAGCGGGCAGCAGTTGCCGGCGGCGATGGTGCCGTCGGGGCGGAAGACCGGCTTGAGCTGCGAGATCTTCTCGTAGGTGGTGCCGGGCCGCGGGCCGTCGTCGGTGGAGACCACGGTGCCGTCGGGCATGGTGACAGGGGTGATCTCGTTGGCGAAGTGGCCGTTCTCGACCGCGTCGACAGCGCGGTTCTGCGAGCGCACGCCCCAGTGATCCTGCTCCTCGCGGGTGATGCCGGTCATCTGCGCGACGTTCTCGGCGGTCTGGCCCATCGGGATGTAGACGTCCGGCAGCAGGCCGTTCTCGCGGGGGTCGGTCCACGTCTCGGCGCCACCCTCGGCGCGCGTGCCGGTGCGGGCCTCGGCGTCGGCGAAGAGCGGGTTGTGGGTGTCCGGCCAGTGGTCGGAGGTGCCCTTGGCGAAGTTGGTCACGGTCTCGACACCGGCGGAGATGAACACGTCACCCTCGCCGGCCTTGATCGCGTGCAGCGCCATGCGGGTGGTCTGCAGCGAGGAGGAGCAGTAGCGGTTGACCGTGGTGCCGGGGACGGTGTCCAGGCCGGCGAGCACGGAGACGACACGGCCCATGTTGAAGCCCTGCTCGCCGCCCGGCAGGCCGCAGCCCAGCATGAGGTCGTCGATCTGGGTGGGGTCGAGCGACGGGACCTTGGCGAGGGCCGCTGTCACCATCTGCGCGGCGAGGTCATCCGAGCGGATACCCACGAGGGATCCCTTGTTGGCGCGCCCGATGGGCGAGCGGGCGTACGAGACGATCACGGCTTCCGGCATGGAAGGCTCCTTCTTTGCGGGTGGATACTCGGTGCTAGGTGTGGTCGGGGGTGAGTTCCGGGGCGGACAGGTCCCGGGTGGGGCGGGTCAGGCGCAGGATGCGGCTCCGGCGGCGGAGGGTGTCCGCCGCCTCGCGGGCATCGCCCGTGCTCTCCGGATCGCCGTCCACGTCCTCATTATGCAGGTACGTGTTCTCGTCGAGGTCCTCCGCGTCCTCGTGGGTACGGACGAAGTCGGTCAGTCGCTTGGTCAGCCGGGCGACGACCGACTCGCGGTGCTCGTCGTCCGCGCCGTCCGCGGCCGCCTCG
>NZ_JAALEC010000078.1:0-7622 GCF_014145205.1 Dietzia sp. DQ11-44 | reverse complement strand
GGCGACGGCCACCCGGGTGGAGGTGGCGGCGAGAGAGGCCTGCGTGATCGACGAGCAGGGCGCGCAGACCGAGGCGTCCCGGCTGCTGTGGTCGGCCACGGCCAAGCTCGTCGGCGCCGGGGTGGCGCTGGCGGTCCCGCTGGGGATCGTGCTCGCGCTGGTGGTGGGGTCATGAGGGCGCTCGGGGGTCGCGCCACCGGGTGGGGGACGCCGTGCTGAGGCTCCTCGTCCCCGTGGTCGTAGGCCTGCTGTTCCTGGCGGTGATCGCGGGCTGGTTCTGGTACACCACGTGGCTGGTGCGGTCGGCGATCGACGAGCTCGCCCATCGCCGCAGACTCCTGGCCGGGGTGGATCCGCTGCAGGTGACGGCGACGAAGTCACTCGCGTCCGCGGAGGCCGCACACGACTCAGCCCACAGGGCACTGTCGCTGACGGTGGAGGCCTGGTACGACCTGCGCGAGAGCCGGGCGGTGGGGACCGCGCTGGTCGAGAGGTTCCCCAAGATCGAGGAGAGGGCAGCGCGGGACCCGGAATTCCTGGACGTGCTCGAGGATGCCGACGCGCTGCTCAACTATGCCCGGCCGGGGTCTGATCCGATCGACGAGCTCGTGAGACGGACCGCCCGGATGGATGAGCTGAACCTGCGGCTCAGGCACCTGGTTCACCAGTACGACGCCGCCGGGAAGCGCGGGTTCGGACGATTCTTCCCGCAGGGTCGGCAGTAGTCGCGCTGCGCGCGGGCCGAATATTGGCGGGGGTCGCGGTTGTGCGCTGCTCTCGCGGCTCGGTGCTGCTGTTGCGGTTCAGTAATGCTCGGTTCGGGACGCGGGTAGCCCCCGCGTAGTCACCGCCAGCTGAGCCGGGTAGCCCCCGCATTTTGGTCGTGCTCAGCGCGGCGAAACGTCCCACTTGGCGCGGTAGCCACGACCAAGAGCTCGGTAGCGGCGACCGATACGAGGGGAGCGCGAGAGGGCATCCGCACGATGAGTGGTTGGCGCGAGGGCACCCGCGCGGTGAGCGACTTGAGCGAGGGGCTGCGCGTCGCAGGTGCGACTCGGGCGAGGACCCGGGCAAGAGCTGCGACCAGCTGAGCTACAGATCCCCCGGCAGCTTGTCGCGACGGATGTCCCGCCACGTCGATTGCCGCAGCACCCCCTCCTCGGTGAATCCCTGGTGTCGAACTTCCACCACGAGCTTGGGCAGCACCCAGACGGCGTCTCGGCGGGCATCACTGGGCAGGTCCTCGAGGAACGGACTCGAGCGGCGGCGCAGCGGCTCGAGCTCCTCGAGCAGAGTCTTGCCCTGACGGTCGCTGAAGCCGGTGCCCACGCGGCCGATGTAGGTCAGCCCGGTCTGGGCGGGCAGCCCGAGCAGCAGTGAGCCCAGTGAGCCGGATCGCCCGCCCTTCCCCGGTCGCCAGCCGCCAATCACGGCCTCTGTGGTGGTGAGCAGCTTCTCCTTGAGCCAGGTCTTGGCCCGCCGGCCCGACTGGTAGTGCGAGTCCCGGCGCTTGGCCACGATGCCCTCCCAGCCGAACTCCTCGGCCTCGTCCAGTGCGCGGTCGCCGGGGCCGTCGAGAACCCCCGGCACGTGCACCCGCTCGACCTCTTCCAGGGCCGGAGTCAGCAGGTCCAACACCTCGCGACGCCGATCCCACCGCTCGCGGCGCAGGTCCGCGCCGTCGAGACCCAGCACGTCAAAGACGAACAGGTGCACCGGGCCGATCGACGAGGCGTTCCCTTCCGCGGCGGCCTGCTTGGCAAGTGCGGAGAACTCGGGTACGCCGTCCGGGCCCGGCACCACCAGTTCGCCGTCGAGCACCGCCGGCTTCCCGATCGCCTGCGCCAGCCCGGGGAACCCGTCGGCCAGCCAGTCCATCGAGTTGCCGTTGCGGCTCATCAACCGGCTCTGTCGGCCATCGGTCGCCACGGTCACGCGGTAACCGTCCCACTTGCCCTCAAAGGCCCACTTGTCCTCGGGCAGGTCCGTGACCGAGCCGGCCGTGGGGATCATCGGCAGCGGGGGAGCATCGGGGCGGCCGGACATGTCCGAGTCGCGGGTCGGCTCATCGTCCGGGCTGCGGCCAGTCGACTTGTTCGAGCCACGGGAAGGCGACTTGTCCGAGCCGCGGGAAGGCGCCTTGCCTGACCCGCCGGAGCGATCATCGTCCGAAGGATATGACGACTTCGGGTTATCGCGGCCACCGTAGAAGGAGTCCGGCGACTGGTCCTTCATGTACTGCACGATCCACTGGTTCTTCTCGGCGCTCGTGCGCACCAGGACGTACCGGCCGGAGACCTTCTCACCGTTGAGCCGCACGATGATCTCGTCCTCGCGCCACTTCTCGCACTCGTAGGTGCCGCGGTCCCAGACGGTCATGGTCCCGGCGCCGTATTCGCCCTTGGGAATGGTGCCCTCGAACGTCTCGTAACCCAGCGGGTGGTCCTCGGTGTTGACGGCCAGCCGCCGGTCCTTGGGCTCGGTCGGCAGGTTCTTGGGCACCGCCCACGAGGCCAGCACGCCGTGATGCTCCAGCCGCAGGTCGAAGTGCAGACGGCGGGCGTGGTGCTCCTGTATCACGAAGATCGGGCCGTCGCCGTCGGAGCGGTCGGTGTCGACCTCGCCGTCGAACGGCTCCGGGGTCTTGCGGCGGTCGCGCTTGCGGCGGTAGTCCTCGAGGCTGGTCACCACCGCATCGGCGTCGGTCGGTCCGGCGTCGCAGCCCTCCTCGGCCGCCGCGCGGGTGGAGTCGTCGCTGCCGGACTCAGAGCCGCGGGAATCGGTGTTGGCGGAATCGGAACCGCCGCGCTCGGGGTCCCCGTCATCCGATGACGACGACGAGCTCTTCTTGCTGCCTCCCGACTTCTTCTGCCGCGATGCCGACGACGTCGTGGCGGCACCCTTCGTGGACGCGCCGCCCTTCTTCGCCGGCCCCTCCAGGCCTTCGAGCAGGTCGCCCTCGGACTCCAGCCGCTTGAGCATCTCGTCCCAGTGCAGGTGCGTGAGCCCACCGTCGCCGAGTTCCTCCCACGACCGCGGGGCCGCGACCCACGGCTCGGCGCGACCGCGCAGCGAGTAGGGCGCCACGGTGGTCTTGGCGCCGCTGTTCTGGCTCCAGTCCACGAACACTTTGCCGTCGCGGATCGAGCGCTTCATGGTGGCGGTGACCAGGTCCGGCGTCTGCTTGGCCAGGGACTGCGCGATCTGCTTGGCCACGGCGGAGGCGCCCTTGGAGGAGACGGCCTTGTCCAGTCGGGCGTAGAGATGGATGCCCTTGGAGCCGCTGGTCACGGCGTAGGAGTCCAGGCCCGCCTCGGTGAGGAGATCTCGGACGCGCAGGGCGACCTTCGCCGTCGTATCCAGGTCGACGTCCTGGCCAGGGTCCAAGTCAATGACGATGCGTCGCGTCCGCCCCGGCTCGCCGTCGGACAGTGTCCACTGCGGCACGTGCAGCTCGAGCGCGGCCTGCTGGGCGAACCAGGCCAGCGTGGCGGGGGAGTCGAGCACCGGGTAGGTGACGGTGCGCGAGGAGTGCTCGATCGCCACTCGCGACACCCAGTCGGGCGCGTGGGAGGGCAGGTTCTTCTCGAAGAAGGACTTGTCCTCGGTGCCGTCGGGCCAGCGCTTGCGCGTCACGGGACGCTGGCCGGCGTACGTCATCAGGTGCGGCGCCACGGCGAGGTAGTACTCCAGCACGTCGGCCTTGGTGGTGCCGGTCGCGTCGTAGAGCAACTTGTCGGGGTGGGTGAACCGCACGGTCCGCCCATCGACCTCGACCGACTCTTTTGTGCCCTTGCTCGCCATGGGTCCACTCTGGCACTCGAGTCGGACACTGGCGACCGGCTGCGGTATTCGCGCGGTTACCTAACTGCGCCGTCTAGAAGCGGCGCCTCGCGACTGCGCTCAATCCGGTCGGATCGGGTTGGAGATGGTGCATTGGTCGCCGCCTGTTCAGGCCGATCGAAGTCGGGGCCACTCATCGGCCGCCGGGCCAGCCGGCCATCGAGTTGGCGTTGTTCCTGGAATGCGGTGGAGTATCGTGAGGTGTGAGCGCGGCACCGTGGGTGTCGGGCGAGTCGCAAGGCCAGGTGCACCTGGGGCAGACCGGGACCCTGGCCTTACGCATGTCCGGAGTCGCGGACACCTCGAATAGTCGCTACGTGGCCTGCTCCTGCGGCCTCGTTGCGCACGTCGCCTGCTCCCCAGTAGAGAAGGTAAGGCTCTAGGCGACCCGTGACTGGCCCGTGCCTCACCGCGTGAAGTCGATGACCAACCGCCCCCGCGTCCCACCGGATTCGAGCCGCTCATGCGCCCGCCCCGCGTCATCGGGTGCGTAGCTGTCCGCAACGCGGCGTGTCACCACGCCGTCTTCCGCTAACTGCCGCAGTTCGTCGAGCTTGGCCTGCTCCTCAGCCATGACAGCCACGCTCACGGCATGAACCTTCAGGTCGCGGCTGCCGTCGCCCTGGTACCACCGCACCGTCGCCACGCCCCCGCCGGTCTTGACCGCGGGGAGTGCGGCGGCGTCCTGCACGGCTCCATCGAATAGGCCGTCGACCCCGTCGGGGTAGCGCTCGAGGATGCGGTCGGCGACGAAGACCCCGCTGATCGGGGCGATAGCGCCGCCTGGCACGTCGGTGTGGGTTGTTGGGTCTATGTGACGACGACGAGCCCGCCCTCTACCGGCTGACTTCTCGGCGCGGGTGGGGCGCGAGGGCCGCGAACGACTCATGGCCGAGTGACAGCGAGTGCTCTCGGCGCCCTGACACAAGGCGGGCATTTATGGGACATTGGAGGGATAAGAGAAGCGCGTCATCTTAGTGGGGAGCTACGGAAATGGCCACGGACACCAATGCAGGAGCTCGGTCGAGCGCGGCGCACCGCAGCGCCGTGACAGGGTCGATGCAGGACATCGCCCGCTTCCTGATCGATCACCTTGGCTCAGCGCTAACAGCGCACATCGCCGGGGTGGACCGGCGTACCGTCAGTCGCTGGGCTGAGGGGGCTGCAGCTCGCGCATCAGGAGAGGCGAATCTACGAGTCGCATTCCAGGTCTTCCAGCTGATCCAGACTGTCGATGCGCCGCAAACGGTGCGCGCGTGGTTCATGGGTATGAACCCGCAACTCGACGACGTCTCACCGGCGGAGGCGCTCGCAGACGGTCAGCACCGCGAGGTCATGGCCGCGGCCCGGGCGTTCGTGGCCGGTGGTTGAGGTTGATGGCGACTTCCCATCTCTCTGGGCCGGCTGTGGTTCATCCGCCGGCTAGCTTGTACCGAGTGGTCCGGCGTGGGCGCGAACTCGACCATTCTCGGATCAACGCTGCGGACGCCGCGCTCACCCGCTCGGGCAACCGCTTCGATGTGGCCGGCGGGGGCGTGCCGCAGGACTGGCGGGCGCGGCGATTGATGATCGAAGCGGCAACGATCGATCCGCTGCCATTCGTCGATGTCGAGGACCCTGACACCCACGAGTTCCTCACCTCGGCGATGGCACCCCAGCTCGACGCGCTGGGCGTGAGCGTTCTCGATGTCGCTGCGCTGCGCGGACGTAACAGGGCCGTGACGAGAGCGGTTTCCACCTGGATCTACGCAACCACCGACTCGAGTGGCGCGCCACAGTACTCGGGGATTCGCTACGTCTCGCGCCTCGGCAACCACGAGTGCTGGGCAGTATTCGACGGCACGGAGCTGCAGGTACGCAGACGCGAGGGGCTGGAGTTGAGTAATACCGCTCTCCAGAAAGTCGCTGGGAGCTTCGGGCTACGGATCTTCTAGCGCGGCCTGAAGCGACACGAGCGACTGCTGTTCGCAGGGCAACCGCCTGACCGTTCAGAGCGCCCCGGCCAACCCCCGATCCCTCGCCCCAGGAGGGTGAGGGCCCCCAGAGTGACGACGACGGCAACACGTCGCCCCGCCGTCGCGGAAACCCGCTCCGCGCACGGACGTGGAACGCGGAGCGCGGTCAGCCCCTACGTAACAGCTGCATCGACGTCGCCGGTCAGGCGTGGCTATTGATGAGGTCGTCCATCGACCGCCCCGATTGTCTCGACCACAAGCTGAACACCGCGCTGGTCATGGCCGCGGCCGCGTAGAGGGCGGACGCCAGCCCGTGCTCGCCGATCACGGTGCGAATGCCGGAGGCGGCGTCGCAGTCGAGCAGGACCGCATCGCACAGCCCGGCCATGCCGTCCGGGGCGTCGGGAAGCCGTGCGCTGTCGCCGACCTTGGCGATGACGGCGGCGGGCAGCTCCGGCGCCACCGACTGGGCGAGCTGGGCGAAGCGGGAGGCCACGGTCAGGGCGTCGGAGATCGGCAGGGGAGAGGCATCGACGGTCAGCTCCAGCGCCTCGAGGAGCTCACCAGCGGCCGAGGTGTCGCCGCGTGCGTGGGCGTATAGAACGGCCCGAACCTGCTCGACGGCGGCTTTGTGGCGCGGCGCGGTGCACATCACCGATCCGCGAGGCGACGTGCCCGTGCCTCACCTCGTGAAGTCGATGACCAGCCGTCCGCGCGTTCCGCCGGCTTCGAGCCGCTCGTGGGCCCGCCCCGCGTCTGCGGGCGAATAGCTGTCCGCCACACGGAGGGTGACCACGCCGTCTTCCGCCAGCTGCCGCAGCTCGTCGAGCTTGCCCTGCTCCTCGGCCATGTCCGCCACGCTCACGGCATGGACCTTCAGGTCCCGGCTGCCGTCGCCCTGGTACCACCGCACCGTCGCGACGCCTCCACCGGTCTTGACCGCGGGGAGTACGGCGGCGTCCTGCACGGCTCCGTCGAAGAGTCCGTCGACCCCGTCGGGGTAGAGCTCGAGAATGCGGTCGGCGACGCCGTCTCCTCGCCTGACTATTCTGTCGGCGCCGAGCGACCGGACAAGCTCTTCGTCCGCCTCGGACGCATCGGCAACAACTGTGAGGCCGGCCTGCTTGGCCAACTGCACGACGTAGCCACCGGTCGATCCGGCGGCCCCGGTGACCGCAAGAGTCTGTCCGGGCTGCAGGTCGAGGAGGTCGAGAGCGCGCCGAGCGGTGAGGCCGTTCATCGGAAGCGTCGACGCGGCGACGTCGTCGGAACCGCGGGGTACGGCGGCGATCGACTGCGCAGGCAGGACGATGTCCTCGCGATACGCACCGTGCTCGTCGCGGGGTACCACGATCCCCATCACCCGGTCGCCGACCGACAGGGAGGTCGTCGCCTCCTCACCGATCTCGACCAGTGTTCCCGCGATGTCCATGCCCGGGACGTCTGCGGCTCCGCGCGGAGTTCCGGTCTTCGACCGAGAACCGTTGCGCGTGTAGGTGTCGGTGGGGTTGATTGTTGCGGCCGTGACTCGCACGCGAACCTCGCTCGGCCCGAGCTCCTGGGCCGGGACGTCAACGACCTGCAGAGCGTCCGGGCCCCCGTAGGTCGTCACTCCGACGGCGCGGACGGGGCCAGCTGAGACGCTCATTGTTTCTCTTTCCCGCAGAACCGGCGAAAAACGGGGCGGTTCCGCTTGATTGTTGACACGAGTGACTACGTGTCCGCATGGTAACCGCGCACCCGTTCAGACCGCCGCGGCCAAGCCCCCGAGCCCCGCCCCGGCAGCATCAGCGCGCCAGCGGTCACCACCACCAGAGCACCCCG
>NZ_JAALEC010000758.1:0-3091 GCF_014145205.1 Dietzia sp. DQ11-44 | reverse complement strand
ATACGAGTACATCGACTCCTGCAGGACCGACCCCGCCGAGACCAACCCGGTGTACAAGATGTGCGCCTGGTTGACCGTCTCGACCTCTGGGTTCTACAACTGGCTCTCGCGCCCGACCTCGGCCACCGCGGCCCGCAGACAGGCGCTGACGGCCAGGGTGAGGCACTTCTTCACCGCCACCGACGCCACCTACGGGTATCGGCGGATTCACGCCGATCTGGTTGACGAGGGCACCGAGTGTTCACCGGAGCTCGTGCGGCAGATCATGCGCTCTGAAGGCCTCGTTGCCTGCCAACCGAGACCATTTCGGGTGACCACCGAAGCCGATGACGCCGCCGCGGCCGACATGCCTGACCTGGTGAAACGAGACTTCACCGCCGATCGCGCCGGGGTCAAGTTGGGGCTGGTGCACGAGTAGGTGACAGGGTTAGTCACGCGGCTTGAAGGGCCTCGTCGGTCATGATGGTCTCGAATTCGATGGGGGTCAATCTGCCGAGGCGATCTTGCCGTCTGCGGCGGTGGTAGGTGCGTTCGATCCAGTGCACGATCGCCGCGCGGAGCTCGTCTCTGGTAGCCCAGGATCGTCGGTCGAGGACGTTGTTCTGCAGCAGCGAGAAGAAGCTCTCCATGGCCGCGTTGTCCCCGCACGCACCGACCCGGCCCATCGAGCCGATCAGCCCGTGACGGGTGATTTCCATCTGCATCTTCTTTGAGCGAAACTGCGATCCTCTATCGCTGTGGAGGACGCAGCCGGTCACGTCCCCTCGCCTGGCGACGGCGCTGACCAGAGCGTTGACCGCCAGGCGGGATTTCATTCTCGAGTCGATCGAATACCCAACGATCCGCCCCGAGTAGACGTCTTTGATCGCGCACAGGTACAGCAGTAGTGCCCCATAGAGTGGTGTAACTCGGTGGCCGAGATCGTCTGCGATTACGTGTTGTACACGGATGTAGAGCGGCCACCGTGTGATCCTTCGAGTCAACCTTTCACAGAATCCTCGAACGGAGTCATCACGATGACCGCACCCCACATTGTCGACCCTGCAGGCCTGCTTGGCCAAGCCCTCGCCGACGCATCCCCGGATCTGATGCGCGAGCTGCTGCAGATCATGATCAACGCCCTGCTCTCGGCCGACGCCGACAGCGTGTGCGGCGCCGAGTGGAACGCCCGGTCCGCCGAGCGCACCAACCGCCGCAACGGCTACCGCCACCGGCCCCTGGACACCCGCGTCGGCACCGTCGACGTCGCTGTCCCAAAGCTGCGCTCGGGCAGCTACTTTCCTGAGTGGCTGCTCGAGCGCCGAAAGCGAGCCGAGTCCGCGTTGATCACCGTCGTGGCGGACTGCTACCTGGCCGGGGTGTCCACCCGCCGGATGGACAAACTGGTCAAGACCCTCGGCATCGACTCACTGTCCAAGTCGCAGGTCTCACGGATGGCCGAACACCTGGACGAGCAGGTCGCCGCGTTCCGCCACCGCCGCCTGGACGAGGCCGGACCGTTCACCTTCGTCACCGCCGACGCGTTGACCATCAAGGTCCGCGAGAACAACCAGGTCGTCAAGGCCGCCGTCCTGCTGGCAACTGGAGTCAACGGCGACGGCCACCGCGAAGTCCTCGGGATGCAGGTCGCCACCAGCGAGACCAAAGCCTCATGGAACACCTTCTTCGCCGACCTGGTCGCCCGCGGCCTGGGCGGGGTGCGCCTGGTGACCTCCGATGCCCACGCCGGGCTCGTGGACGCGATCGCAGCGAACCTGCCCGGCGCGGCGTGGCAGCGCTGCCGCACCCACTACGCGGCGAACCTCATGGCCGAGTGCCCCAAGTCCATGTGGCCGGCCGTGAAAGCCATGCTCCACAGCGTCTACGACCAGCCCACCCCGACCGCGGTGCACGAACAGTTCGACCGACTCCTGGAGTACACCGACGGGCGCCTGCCTGAGGTCGCCGACCACCTCGGTGATGCCCGCGAGGACCTGCTCGCCTTCACCACGTTCCCCGACGATGTATGGCGACAGATCTGGTCCAACAACCCCACCGAGCGCCTCAACCGGGAGATCCGCCGCCGCACCGACGTCGTGGGGATCTTCCCCAACCGCGACGCCATCATCCGCCTCATCGGCGCAGTCCTGGCCGAACAGACCGACGAATGGGCCGAAGGACGCCGCTACCTCGGCCTCGAAGTCCTCAGCCGATGCCGACTCACACTGACCACCAACACCGACACCAGCTCGCCGACGGAGGTGACCACCGATCCACTGATCCAACTACCCGCCTGATCACCAACGAAGGATCAAAAACCAGTTACACCAATACCAGGGGCTTGGCCGGTACAGCTTCCCTTCGGCTGTCCAGTGCTCGGTGATGTCGGTCAGCCACAGTTCATTCGGGCCCTGGGCGGTGAAGTCCCGCTCGACGAGATCGTCGTGCACTGGCGGGCCGGCCTTGCGGTGCCGACCCCGGCTATTCTTGCTGATGGCGCTGGTCCAGCCGCCGGTAGAGCAGATTCGCCAAGCGGTACGCCGGCACATCTTCTCGCCTGCGGTCTCGGCTTCATCGGCGAGGTAGCGGTAGCCGAACTCTGGGTCCTCACGGTGGGCATCGAATAGAGCGTTGGCCCGGTATGCCTCGGCGAGTTCGGCATCGGTGACCGGGTTCTTGAGCCATCGATAGTAGGGCTGACGAGCAATTTCAAGTACCCGGCACGTTACCGCGACGGGAATACCGTCAGCGGCGAGCTCGTTCACGAGCGGGTACCACCTTTTCCCGGCAGATTCGCCTGGGATAGGTACGCCGCCGCGCGGCGCAGGACCTCGTTCTCCTGCTCCAGCAGCCGAACGCGGCGTTTGGCCTCGCGCAGTTCCTGGGACTCGTTGTTCCAGGCTTGATCCCGGCCTCCACGTCGGCCTTGCGAATCCACTTCTGCAACGTCATGGGGTGGATCCCGAAGTCGGCGGCGATCTGCTCGAGCGTCACACCGTCTTCACGATTCTGAGCGACGCGGACGACGTCGTCGCGGAACTCCTGGGGATAGGGCTTGGGCACAGCTGACATCCTTCCAGGCCGCCTCGTAGGGCAAGCCAGTTCAGATGTC
>NZ_JAALEC010000757.1:0-7322 GCF_014145205.1 Dietzia sp. DQ11-44 | reverse complement strand
ATTACGTACATCCACACCTGGCAGGGATTCGTCTATCTGGCGACGGTGATCGACTGTTACTCCAAGAAAGTCGTGGGCTAGTCGATAGCCGATCACATGCGCACCGAACTGGTCGAGACGGCGCTAAAGAACGCTGCTGCGACGACGGTGGTCGAGCCGCGGGCAATCTTTCATTCCGACCGCGGAAGTGTCTACACCTCGGGCGACTACCGAAAGCTGGTCACTGATCTTGGGATGCGTTCCTCGATGGGCAGAACGGGCGTGTGCTGGGACAACGCGATGGCAGAGTCGTTCTTCTCCGCGCTCAAGAACGAACGCGTCCACCGCACCGTCTACGCCACGAAGCGGCAGGCCAGGCGCGACGTCATCAGCTACATCGAGGGGTTCTACAACACCCGACGACGCCATTCAGCGCTCGGCTACAAGCGCCCGAACGAGGTGCACTACGCTGGCCTCCAGCCGGCAACGGCAGCGTAGAGAAACCATCAACTCCGCTGTCCGAAATCAACGCGGCAGGTCAGCCATCGGAGCACTGTCAGATCGGCAGAGTGGTGTCGGAGACGGCGAAGTCGCGGAGCCAGTACACGAACTGCGTCCAAATGCCGCTGAGCAGCAAGATTCCGACGACGATGAGCATGATGCCGCCGACGATCTGAATCGTTCGCGTGTGTCGTTGCAGCCAGCCCACTGTGCGGATGGCTCTCGTCGAACCGAAGGCCACCACAATGAAAGGCAGTCCGAGCCCCAGGCAGTACGCCACGATGAGCAGTACTCCGCGTGCGGCGTCGAGTCCGGTTCCGGCGGCAACTGACAACGCCGCTGCCAGAGTCGGTCCGAGACACGGCGTCCATCCCAGGGCGAAGACGGCGCCAAGTAGCGGCGCGCCCGCCCAGGTGGAAAGTGCTTTCGGCTGCATTCGAGTGTCCCTCTGGAGGGCGGGTATGGCCCCGATGAACACCAGTCCCATCAAGATGGTCACCACACCGCCGAGCCGTTGCAGCAATTCTTGCCGGGGGGCGAGGTATTGCACGGTGCCCAGCACCATCGCCGACAGCAGTACGAAGACCACCGTGAATCCAGCAACGAATAGCACCGCGGCGAGGACGACTCGTCGTCGCGATGACACCCGCTGACGCTGCTGTTCAAGAGTGAGCGAGCTGGCTTCGGCGCGGCGTTGCTCGGCGGCCTGCACAGTCACCGCCGGGCGCTCTGCACCCACGATGCTGGCCATATATGCCAGATACCCGGGCACGAGCGGGACTACGCACGGCGAGGCGAACGAGACGAGTCCAGCGAGGACACATGCTCCCAACGCGAGCAGCAGAGGTCCGGAGGCAGCAGTTTGTTGGAACGTCTGGCCAATAGATTGCGCAATCAGCACCGTGTTCATGCAGCGTCGCTTTCAGCAGGCTCGGCCAGCAGTCTCTCGATGACCGGCTCCAACTGGGTGTCGGTGACCTCTGCTAGATACACCGCAGCGACTCGGTGCTGTTTGTCGAGAATCAGTGTCGCTGGCACCACCGAGGTGGGGAAACCATGTAGCGCCGCCACCGCGGCCTGCGACGGGTCCCAAATTGAGGGATAGGTGACCCCGTTGTCCTCGATGAAGTCGACAGGCTTTTGCCGATTCGGGTCCCGCAAGTTGACGCCGAGATTGGTGAAGCCTTGCGCCTGGTACTTGTCCTGCAGTCGCTGCAGGTCGTCGGTTTCCGTCCGGCAGGGCGCACACCACTGACCCCACAGGTTGATCAGCACCACCTCGCCAGGAAAGTCTGCGACCGCCACAGTGGCCTCCGGATCTACTACTTCCGGGCCAGACATCGGAGCGATCTTCTGGCGGTCCGCCGGCGGATCATAGAAGATCTCAATCTGGCCGCCCGGGCTGACAAAATCGAACGTCTCACCTGAAGCGACGGCATCAGTGCCGCTAGCGCAGCCAGTAAGTACAAGCGAACTCACCACCACTGCGGCCAGTTGGCATCTTGCCCGTCTGCCCCAGCTACCGGGCTGCGCACCCTTGCCGAACACATCCGTCGTCATCACAGCATCAGCACCACTCTTGCCTGCACAGTCACACCGGACGATTGTGCCGCCCCTACCCCATTGGTTCGGTCGGGGTTCGATGAAGGTCTGATCAAGATTCCCGAGAGAAGCTGTGGGCGCCGCGAGACCGATGCACAGTGTGCAGCTGACACGAGAACCGGATTCCGAGTGCAAAAAGGAGACCCCCATGGCACATGGGCATGGTGGACACGGGCAGGTGCAGGCTCGTGGGTGGGGCATGGCTATCTCGGCCTGGCTGACGGGAATCTACTTCGTCATCGAGTTGGCGATCGGGCTGTGGACCGGCTCGGTTGCGGTGATCTCGGACGCTTTTCACACCTTCTCGGCGGTCGGTGGTGTCCTAGTCGCCATCTTCGCTGCTCGACTCGCCCGCCGCCCCGCAGACGAGAATCGCAGCTTTGGCTGGTACCGCGCCGAGATCGTAGGCGCGCTGGTCAATGGCGGTTTCCTGCTAATCATGGCGATGGTGGTGATCGTGATGGCTGCCATGCGCATGAATGATCCGGTTGACCTGCCCACGACGCCCATGCTGTGGGCAGCCGCGGGAGGCTTGCTTACCGAAATCGTCGCCCTGAGCCTGATCTGGAAACAAAGCCGCAGCGACATGAACGTTCGTGGCGCGTTGTGGCACATCATCCAGACCTTCGTCGGCAGCCTGCTCATCATCGTCACCGCACTAGTGATCAAGTTCACCGGGTTCTTGCTGATCGATCCGCTGCTCGGTTTGGCGTTCGGCTTCGTGCTTGTATGGGCAAGCTGGAGCATCCTGCGCGACGCCACCCATCTGCTCATGGAGGGCACACCCGACGAGGTCTACCTGTCTGACGTGACTGAAGACCTGGCAGCGATAGATGGGGTGGAAGACGTCCATCATGCCCATGCTTGGGCACTAACCAGTGGACGTTTCGTGTTCTCCGGCCACCTGCGCACCTCCGCAAGCGCCGATCCGCAGATCGTTCTCCAATCCGCCTCCAACCTGCTTCAAGCTCGGTACCGCTTCTTCTTTTCTACTGTGCAGGTGGAGACCGACTGTCCCGACGAGACTGCGGCATCAGCGATCGACATCACACGTGCGGCGGGTACGAGGAGGGGGCAGGAGTAAGGACCTTGATCCTGCTTGCGTTGATCGCGGTCTAGTCACCCGGGACGATTGCGGGGTGGCCCCGACCGGACCGCATCCGAACCAAAAATCACGTCGGGGTAACGGTCGGGCGATGCCGTAGATGACTAACAAATGGCGTATGAACTGCTGATTTCTGGATTCTCAGGAA
This sequence comes from Dietzia sp. DQ11-44, assembly GCF_014145205.1. Taxonomy (NCBI): domain Bacteria; kingdom Bacillati; phylum Actinomycetota; class Actinomycetes; order Mycobacteriales; family Dietziaceae; genus Dietzia; species Dietzia sp. DQ11-44. The sequence goes on along the minus strand of NZ_JAALEC010000757.1, from coordinate 3,987 downwards.
ACTCTCCGTGACCGGACGATATGCAACTGTTACCGTTTCGGGAGTCTCCAGTGGTCGTCGGTATGAAGCTGCGACCATCGCTTAAGTTGAAGGAATCAATCATGTCGAGCTCCTCCAAGAGCGTTCCGTTCGCCGATCTCATGGACTCGCTTGGTGTGGGCCACCGCATCTCTGCTGGTGGGCGTCATCGCGCCAACCGATCCAGGGGAGTGGGCCGGATCGCCGCCACCACGCTGGCTGGCGCCGCAATCGCCGGTGGCGCGGCGCTTAGTGTCGCCCCTGTGGCCGCTGCCCAATCGTCTGATCCCGAGCACGTCGGACAGATGGTCGAAGAGGCTGCCGCCCGCTATGGCATCGGAGCTGACGCGGTCCGCCAGTATGCAAGTCAGGCCCCCGGGCTGAGCCAGGCGCTCGGATTCGATACTGCTCAGTCGTCGTCTTCGGCGTTTTCGGTCGCCAGCCAAGCTCACAGGCCGACTGATGGAACGATCACCTCTGGCTTCGGCTCGCGGTGGGGCGCTAACCACAATGGCACCGACATCGCTGCGCCGATCGGCACACCCTTGTATGCAGCCAAGTCCGGCACGGTCGTGGCCTCCGGCCCCGCTTCCGGTTATGGGTTATGGATTCGCATCAAGACCGATGACGGCTATCTCTTGGAGTATGGCCACAACAATGCCAACTACGTCACCGAAGGCCAGCAGGTCACCGTCGGCCAGGTGATCGGTGAAGTCGGTAACCGTGGCTACTCGACTGGTCCGCATGTGCACTTCGGCGTACAGAATCCCGCCGGCCAGTGGATCGACTCGGTGTCATGGTTGGCCGCGAACGGCGTCGTCATCTGAGGACGTAGACAACGACCTGCTGCTCGACACTTCCGATCCAGGCCCGGATGCCACAATTCGGCACGCAACACGCTGATCTCGCCGGATCGGAACCATCCCTGCCGACAGTGGCGGGAGGCGGGCACGATTAATGATCGCCGGAGCTGGTGCCGACAGGAGGGCCCCGATGCCGACCGTCCTACCACCACGCCTACCGTGAACGGCGTGCAGAGGGTCTTTCGCGTGATGACGCCGGGGTGGTTGATTTCCTTCATCGCCGTCGCACTGTTCGTCTATACGTGCTTCACACTGTTGGCGCCATGGCAGTTAGGCAAGAACGAGGATTTGAAGACGCGCAATTCCCAACTTCTTCACAGCGTCGAAGCCGATCCAGTGCCGTTGACGGAATTGACGGCGCGGGACGCGCCGTTGGACGAATCCGAGTGGCATCGGGTCACAGTAACCGGTCGCTATCTGCCCGAAGACGAAGTGCTCTTGCGGCAGCAAGCTGTCGACGGGGAACAGGTTTACCAAGTTCTCACCGCATTTCGGACCGAGGGCGGCGATGATCTGCTTATTAATCGTGGATGGGTTCGCGTTGGCGAGAACAACACGGTGCCGACCTACCCGGCCGCGGTAGCCGATCCAGTGACCATCACCGCCAGGCTCAGAATGCCCACCGACACCCCGGCCGAACCGATAGTTCTGCACGATCGTCACATGGTGCGCTCCATTGAAACCTCGACGATCGGTCGGGTTCTGGATCTCGATCTTGCTGGCTATCATCTCCAGCTCCCCGGAGGCCAACCAGGATCACTCGAGCCAACTCCGATACCGGAAGTCGAGGCGGGTTCGTACCTGTCCTATGGGCTTCAATGGCTTGCATTCGGAGTTCTAGCGCCAATTGGGCTTGGCTACTTTCTGTGGAGTGAAATCCGGGAGCGGCGCCGCCAACGTAGCCAGGGCAACGACGAGCAAGGCAGCCTAGGCGACGGTGCTGTGGGACCTGGTGACAGGGATATCGATCCTGATGTCGTATCCGGTCATATTGCTGAGGTGGATGCGGCCACGGAGGCAGTGGCCCATGACCGCCTCGTAACGATGACCGTTCGTGATCGCTACGGCACCAGATTTGAGGCTGAACGCCGACGGCGTCTACGTCCGAGAAATAGGCTCGATTACTGAGTCCAATCCTCGAGCTGGCTCTCGCCCTTACCTCGCGGGAGCTCATCAATTTCTCGCCCTCGGCGCCCTGCCCGACATGCTCACGTTGAGCGCCTGCAGCCGGCCCGGCCGACGACGGGTCCGCTCCCGATATCGGCGCGCACTCATGGCCGGGGATCTCAGCCCCGCCGACGGCGGCTAGCAATCCACCCCACCAGCATCGCGAATACTGCGGTGACCGTGATGATGAGTTCAGGAATTGAACGTAATCGGGTGGCAAGTGTGAACTCGGTATTGAGCGGGACCTGTGCGACGAGGGCATCGGCAGTGAACATTTCGGTCTGCTCGAGCACATCGCCATTCGCCGCGATAATCGCGCTGACACCGCTGGTGGCCGCTACCACCACCGTGCGGTTGTGTTCGACAGCGCGCAGCCGCGACATCGCCAGCTGCTGATAGGTCATGTCGGTATCGCCGAAGGTTGCATTGTTCGTTGGTACCGCGATCAACTGCGCCCCCGACCGAACCGACTCGGCCACCAGATCATCGAACGCGACCTCATAACAGGTGGCCACAGCGAGCGGTGTCTCATCGATGGTCACCACACCATCGCCGTTACCGGGCACGAAGTTGCCCGCCTGCGCGGCATAAGGCGAAAGCTTGCTCACGATCGATCGCATTGGCAGATATTCACCAAATGGAACCAGTCGTCTTTTGTCGTGCGCATCGCCAGGTCCTGTTCCTTGCTCCCACACCAGCGCTGTATTTCGGGTGGTACCGGAGCCAGTGGACACCACCGCCCCCACAAGGATCGGAGCGCCGATTGCCTCTGTGGCCGCATCGATCTGTTCTGCAGCGTCGGCATTGCGAAACGGGTCGATGTCTGATGCGTTCTCCGGCCAGATCACCAGATCCGGTGCGGGCTTCACCCCCGCTGCGACCTCGGCGGCGAGAGCGTCGGTACGAGCCACATGATTGTCCAGTACAGCGCGCCGTTGCGCGTTGAAATCCAGACCGAGTCGGGGCACGTTGCCCTGGACTAGGGCAACCGTTTTAGAGGGGGTGGTGATTGGTGCGGTAGAGACGGGTATCGAGCCGAGTGCAGAGGCGGTCACAAGCACCGCCCCGAGTAGCAACACCGAGCGCCAGGCGGAGCGCCGAGCAAGTCCGACGACCACTGCAGCCGTCGCGCTGCCCACCAGTGCAACGGACAGGCTCACCCCTGGCGCCCCAGCGATCTGAGCGATCGCCAGCAATGGTCCATCAGTCTGACCGAACGCCAGCCGGCCCCAGGGAAACCCACCGAAGGGCAGGCGCGCTCGAACCGCTTCGGTGGCCACCCAGCAGCACGCGATCCACAGTGCAGCCCCGGGCAGCCGCGCCACCAGTGCGGTGGCCCCAGCGAAGACAGCGACTGCCACGGCCTGTAGCGCCGCTAATGCTAGCCAGGGGACAGCGCCGACATAAACCCCCACCCAGGGCAGTAAAGGTACGAAGAACCCGAGACCAGCCAGGTATCCCAATCCGAACGCGCCGCGCACGCCGATCCCTCGGACCGCCAGAACCAAAATGGCAAGACCGGCCGGGGCGAGAAACCACAAGGATAGAGGCGGGAAACTGGTGTACAGCAGTATTCCTGCGCCCAATGACGACACCATTCGACCAAGCGCACGGCCGACGGGGTGACTATTTAGCCACCGCCGAGAAGGCGTTGACCGCGGTTGATTTCGGGTAACCCCGCCCATCCTGAGGCCGACTGCTGGCAGTACCACCGATTGCGGCCCACGGTTCTTCTGTCGTGTTGTCATGTCACGCTCGCGAGGTGCGCTCTCGTCTTCCGCAGAGGTCGCGGGGGGAGCGAATCGAACCCGTTCACGGCCTCGCTGAGTCCACGCGCGCGGCCCCGGAGCGGGGCCCGGCACATGCCTCCGACCGGGACGCACAGAGCGGATCGGAAGCATATCTGCCGGGTCACCCGGCGAGCTGGCCGATCTGGAAC
>NZ_JAALEC010000756.1:0-4017 GCF_014145205.1 Dietzia sp. DQ11-44 | reverse complement strand
TGAGCCGCGATTGTGGCTGGGACGCTCCACTGTGCTGGTCGGTGAAACTCTCTGTCCCGTCTGTGCCGCACAGCTGCTCGATCCGGTCCGGCCCGCCCGGGTGTTGGTCGACCCACGCGGTGAGGTCGTAGACGATGTTCTCGATCACGGTCCAACACGAGTCGGTCGAATCGTTCTGCTGGACCTCGGCCATCGTGACCTGTTTCTCGGCTCTCTCGCCCGTCTGGAGCTGCTCTGCCTGCTCTGGCGCGCCCGTGTCGTTCCCGGCGCAGCCCACAGCTAGGAGCAGGGCGGCGGTGGAGCCGGAGGCGGTGAGTGTCCTGCGCAGTCTCATTCGATCTCCTCGTATAGTGATCTACCGAAAGTCCAGGCGGCCAGCCACGTACACAGGACCGTGAGCACCAGTGCTACGCCGATGTGAAATGCCAAGGTCGAACTGCCCCCTAAGCTCGCTTGGGCGAACGTGGCCCCGAACAGGACGAGGGCGACGACTGCAGCCCAGCGACCTCGCCGTGTAGCCCACGCGCGCCACCCTAGAACCAGAGCCAGCACGCCGGTGAGGACATGAAGGGCGATGGCGGCCGAGCTGTGGACGTCCAGACTGGTGCCGTCCTGGACCAGCACCCCTGCCGAAGTGAAGAGGAGTCCGAGGGCGCTGACTGTCACTAACGCCACCGCTCGTGCGAGCAACAACAATCGTCCGGAAATCTGTAAATCTTGTGATCGCGACACTTTCCCTTTCTCGAGCTGCTCGTCCACTTCTTCGTGGTGGGAGGCGGCCGGCGACCCGCCCCACTTGTCCCCCAATGCCGCACGCACTGTCACATCTGGAGATTGTGCTGTGCTGACCTCTTGATTCGGTCGGGGTTTGATGAAGGTCTGATCAAGATCCCGGACGTGACGGTCGCTGACGCGGTGCTGAATTGGTGCGCGGCCAGTTGGGGTGAACCTGGGTGAAGCCTGTCAGGACGTCCAGCTTCCGAAGGCCTTCCCATGTCGCCCACGTAGTCCCTGACACTCGCAACAGGCAGCTTGATGAACGCTGCCAGAGGCTGTGGTCAGAGGGAGACTCTAGGCACGATGCACGCTTGAGGGAGCCGCTCCCGGTCGTTCTTCGACACGGGCGTGCAGGCCCCCACTTCTTGCGACGGGGACTCTGCTCGTCTAAGTTCGAGCAGAAGTCACATCACGAAACCATCACGGTATAGCGGCAGGGGAGACACGGCGGCAGTGGAGCGAAGACGTGCACGCCGCAAGGCACACCCTTTAACTGTCGACATCTGGGCGAGTTCTGGTCGCCCTCGAGGTGGCGGTACGCATCGCCAACCCTCCGCCCGGCCCGAGTTACGCGATCAGGTCGTCGTCGTCACGGTCGCCGCCGGGGCCATCGTGTCCTCGATAAGTTTTCTAGTGGACCAGCACACAGAGGCTGGTGGTGAGCACATTCACCTCATCGCGCACGAGGAGTCGATCAGTCCTGCTGGCCAGTCTGGAGACATAGCCCTTCCCCCGGCTGAACTGCCTGGGCCCGTTGCGGTGCAAGGCGACATCCCGCTGGAGAGCGCTGCCGCCATGGTGTCGTCATTGGCGGCAGGCACCGAAATCGACGCTCGCCGGCAAGTTGCCGAGGAGACCGCGCGCCGTCCAACAGCAGCGATGCCGACAGTCGGGACCCTCACGTCTGAGTTCGGCCAACGCTGGGGCTCGCTCCACGGCGGCATCGATATCGCAAACGTGATCGGAACCCCGATCGTGGCGGCGACTGACGGGACCGTCATCGATGCCGGCCCGGCGCAAGGGTTCGGCAATTGGGTCCGACTGCTGTCGGATGAGGGCACGATGACCGTTTATGGACACATGGAAGAGGTTCTCGTGTCCACCGGCCAGCGTGTACAGGCTGGACAGACGATTGCCCTCATGGGAAGTCGTGGCTTTTCCACCGGGTCGCACTTGCACTTCGAGGTGTGGTTGAACGAGGGACGGGAGCGCGCCGACCCCATCGAGTGGCTCCGGGAAAACGGTATCGCGACCAACTGAGTCAGCCCTTGGAGTGAGCCGGGGTCTGCGGTAAGGAGATCGTGAATCGGGCGCCGCGGCCGAGCCCGTCGCTGTGAACGCGGATATGGCCTTCGTGGGCTTCGACCAGTGCGCGAGTAATGGTGAGTCCGATGCCGCTTCCTCCGTGTGCCCGGTCGCGTGCGGTGTCGACGCGGTAGAAGCGGTCAAAAATGTGGTCGAGGTGCTGCGCTGCGATGCCTTCTCCAGTGTCGGCGATAGTGATCTCCACGTTCCCGTTGTGTAGGCGACTGGTGACGGTGACCATCCCACCTGAGTCGGTGTGGCGGAGCGCGTTGTGCAAAAGGTTGGTCAGGACCTGGTTGATTCGATCACTGTCGACAGTGATCGGTATTGCCTGATCAATACGTGCTTGGAGCAGCACATTTTTGTGCGAGTACTCGGGGCGCAGGGCGTCGATCGCGGCCGCGATGATGCTGCGAGTGTCGGTACCGATGGGGATGAGACGCGTGAGGTGTTCTTCGGCTCGGGACACCGCGCTGACGTCGTGAGCGAGCCGGCCTAGCCGACCAGTCGCGGTTCGCAGAATGCGCAGCGTGTCGTCGTCGAGTGCACGGACGCCGTCTTCGATTGCCTCAAGGTGGGATTCGAGCGTGGCCAGGGGAGTCCGCAACTCGTGTGCGAGATCTGAGAGCATCCGTCGGCGTGTGGTTTCGGTGGCATCTAGTCGTCGTGCCAGTTCGTTGAAGCTGGCGACAAGATCGTCGAATTCACGACCTATTCTCGGCTCGTGTACTCGTGAGTTGTATTCTCCACCGGAGATCTGCTGGACTGATCGGGTGACCGGGGTGATCGATCGTTGAACGCGGCGGGCGATGTAGCCGCTGACAGCCAGCGACAAGATCACCGATACCGCCAGTGCGATCGACCAAGACAGCATCATTGACGAGTTGAATGCCTCCTCCATATGGGCTGCTTCGGAGGAGTTCTGTGACAGTCCGGCCATCTCCAGATGCTCGTGGAAGATTCCGGGGGCAAGTATTGCGGCGACGACCCAGGCACTGACTGCGAAACCGATCATCACAAAAGCGAGCGCCGCCAGTAGCCGGGTACCGAAGGTGGCAGTGGTGAACCACCGCTTGAGGCGCGTCACGTTGTCACCCAGATCGATCCGGCTCACTGACCATCTCCGGTGCGGTAGCCGACACCGCGGACGGTGCGGATGTATGCGCCCCGGGACGCAGTGTCTCCGAGCTTGCGTCTGAGGTGCGCGATGTGGACATCAACAAGGTGCGTGTCGCCGACCCAGTCGGGCCCCCAGATCGCATTGATCAACTGCGTCCGGGACAGCACCAAGCCGGGGTCTCGCGTCAGTGCCGCCAAGAGGTCGAACTCGGTCCTGGTCAACTGGATCGGGGTGGTGTCGACGGTGACCTCGCGGCCTTCGACGTCGATTGCCAGTGCCCCAATCCTTCGCAGCTCTCTGTGATCGGAGGCCGCAGACGGGGAGCGTAAGGCCGTAGACGATCGAGGACGGCGCAGCATGACCTGGATGCGGGCCATGAGCTCTCGTGGGCTGAACGGTTTGGTCATGTAGTCGTCGGCTCCCACGGACAGTCCGATGAGGGTGTCGACCTCCTCGGTGCGGGCGGTGAGCATGACGACATACGCATCGGAGAAGGTGCGCAACTGGCGGCACACTTCGACGCCGTCCAGCCGCGGAAGACCGAGGTCTAGCACGACGACGTCGGGATCGACTTGCCGGATCAGGTCGACTGCGTCCTGCCCGTCATGAACGACCGTGAGGTCGAAGCCGTCACGAGTCAGATAGGTACCGATGAGGTCGGCGAGCTCACGCTCGTCTTCGACGACCATCGCCCGCAACCCTGCGGTCGCGCGAGTGGTCGGTGACTCACCTTCAGGTCCGGCGTCTCGAGAATCGGATGTGGACATAAGGCCAATCATCGTCGTAGGTCTGCCACTGGCGCCTACCGCGTGCTC
>NZ_JAALEC010000755.1:0-5390 GCF_014145205.1 Dietzia sp. DQ11-44 | reverse complement strand
GTCGTGCGCCCTGCAGGGCATGTGCGAATCGGAGAGCGCCACCACCCGGTAGGGCAGCGCGGGGAGGCCTGTGTGGGGCCCGCGTGGGGGGCCCGGGTGGGGGCCCGCGTCCCGGCCCGACCGGTGGCCCGCTTCCCGCACGTTGCCTACGGTCAGAGGTCCATCCGACCCACACCGTGAAGGAGCTCGCCATGGCCCAGAAGTCCACGACAGAGTCCAACAAGGACGTCGTCGACATCCTCACCGCCGACCATCGCGAGATGATCGGGCTGATCGAGATGATCGAGGAGACCACCGACCCCAAGGGGCGCCGTTCGCTGGCCGACTCCGTGATCGCCGAGGTGACCCGGCACTCGGTGGCCGAGGAGTTGTTCGTCTACCCCGTCTACGAGCGCGAGGTCCCGGACGGCGGCGACGAGGTCGAGCACGACAAGGAAGAGCACCAGGAGATCGAAGAGGTGATGAAGGAGCTCGAGGGCCTGGACTCCGAGAGCGCCGAGTTCATCGCCACCGTGAAGCGCTTCAAGGAACTCCTCGATCACCACGCGGACGACGAGGAGAGCGACCAGTTCCCCAAGTTGCGGGCAGCCGTCTCCGCCGAGGATCTGGTCGACCTCGGTCGCAAGGTCGAGGCGGCCAAGGTGATCGCCCCCACCCGCCCGCACCCCGGTTCCCCGCACTCCGAGCTGTTCCACATGACGCTGGGGCCCGGTGTCGGCATGGTCGACCGGCTCCGCGACGCCCTGAGCGGTCGCCTCAAGAACACCTGATCCGACCCGGTCCTGGTCCGGGCGCGGGGGTCCGTACGGCTGGTCCGTACAGCTAGGACAGCACCCGGACCAGGACGGCGGTGAGCCCGCACGCGGCCATCACCAGCACCATCGCCACCAGGCCGACGTTGTAGCGGGCCTGGGTCTGCCGGACCTCACCGCCCCGGACGAAGCGCCCCACCCGTCGTTCGTGGTGCCGCTGCACCCTGAGCAGCGCCAGGAGCGGGACCACCAACAGCATCGAGAAGACGGCCGCCCACAGCCACGAGGTCTCCGCGATCAGCTTGGCCACGAGGATGATGTTGACGGTCACCACGGCCCAGGTCCGGGCCCACGACAGACTCGTTCGCTCGGACTGCAGCCCGGCGTCGGGCGGCGTGGCCTCGGGGCGCACCCCGATCCGGCGCCGCGGGGAGCTCATGCGAAGGTGCCTCCGAGGATCGCGACCAGGAGCAGGACAGCCCCGATCGCGATGCCCAGCACCAGCAGGATCGAGGCCTGCGGGACGGGCAGCGGATCATTGTGGCGCATGGAGGCCTCGATCCGGAGCCACCGACGGAACGACACGGTCGCCAGCAATGCCGCCATCACGAGCAGTACGCACGCCAGCGGGGTGCGGATGAACTCCGGGATCTCGTCGCCGGCGAAGGCCTCCATCGCCACGGCGCCGGCCATCAGGCCGAGGCTCGTCCGGATCCACGCCAGGAAGGTGCGCTCGTTGGCGAGCGTGAACCGCGGGTCCGGTTCCTCACCGTCCCGCAGCGACCTGGGCCGCCACCCCTGTCCTCCGCGCTCAGTCATCACCTGAGCCTATCGGCCGCCCCTGCGGGCCTCGTGCGGACCGCCCGCGGACCGGGGTGATGAAATGGGTCGATGAGCTTTCTGCGTCGCCTCCGGATCGAGCCGTTCATCCTCGCGATCCTGGCCGCCGTCGTGGTGGCGGCGGTGCTGCCGGCGACCGGAGGCGCGGCGACGGCGCTCGGGTGGGTCACCACCGTGGGGATCGCCGTCCTGTTCTTCCTCTACGGCGCGCGGTTGGAACCCCGGGAGCTGCTGGCCGGTGTGAAGCACTGGCGACTGCACTCGGTGGTCCTTGCCGCGACGTTCCTGCTGTTCCCCGCGTTCGGCCTGCTGGGCAGGTGGGCGCTCACACCGGTGCTCGGCGAGGCGCTGGCCACGGGGTTCCTGTTCCTGACGCTGGTGCCGTCCACCGTGCAGTCCTCGATCACCTTCGTGGCGATCGCCCGCGGTCACGTCAGTGCGGCCGTGGTCTCGGCGTCCGTGTCGAACCTGCTCGGGGTGTTCGTCACCCCCCTGCTGGTCTTCGCGTTGATGACCACGGATGGATCGGTGGTCATCACGTGGGACTCGGTCGGGGCGATCGCCCTGCAGCTGCTCCTGCCGTTCGTGCTGGGGCAGCTGCTGCGTCGCTGGGTCCTGCCCGTCACGCAGCGGATCAAGCGCCTGGCCCTGTTCGACAAGTCCGTGATCGTCCTGATCGTCTACTCCGCGTTCTCGGACGGGGTCGCCGACGGCATCTGGTCGATGGTCGGCCCCGCCCAGTTGACGTGGCTGATCGTCGCCTGCTGCGTCCTGCTGGGGGTCGTGCTGGGATTGACCGAACTGATCTCCCGCGCGCTGGGGTTCGAGGAGCGCGACAAGCGGGTCGTGCAGTTCTGCGGTTCCAAGAAGTCCCTGGCCACGGGCCTGCCCATGGCCGCGGTCCTGTTCGTCGGACAGCCGGTGGGTCTACTGGTCCTACCGCTGATGGTGTTCCACCAGATCCAGCTGATCGTCTGTGCGTGGCTGGCCGGGCGGTACGGGCGGGAGCAGGACGCGGCGGCGGAGTGAGGGGCGTGGGGTGAGGCGGCGCGGCGGCGGCGCCGATCACGACCCCACCGCGCCGCCCCGGCCTCAGGAGAAGTCAGCCTTGCGGATGAGCCCGTGCACCCCCACTGTCTGGTCCACCACCTGCGAGATCACGAAGTCTGTCGCGGCGGACAGGTAGGCGTACGCCACCTCGCGACTGACTCCCTGGTCCTGTTCGAGGAAATCGAGAGCGTTGACCACCGCGCGCCGCATCGCCCGGTTGAGGTCCCCGGTGATCACCTCTTCAGCCCGCCCGCGCTCGTCCGAGAGCCCGATCGGCACCCAGTGCTCCTCCGTTTCCCCGAACGGGTACCGGAAGGCGACACCGGGCGCGGTGCCGTCCCCCTCCTTGCAGACCGTCAGGCGGAAGGTTGCCCGGAGCGAGCCCTCCACGGCTGTCAGGGCCACCTCTCCGTGACCCTGCGCGAAGTGTGGGTCGCCAGCATAGAAGAGAGCGCCGTCCGCGGTCACCGGAACATAGAGCGCGGAACCTGCGCCCAGGTCGGCGACGTCCAGGTTACCGCCGGTGATCGTCGGCGGCACGGAGTGAGCGTCCTCGTCGTTCAGCGCGGTGGAGTCGACGGATGCCACGCCCACCATCCCCATGAACGGGTTGAGCGGGAACCTGATCTCCCTGTCCCCGTCGGACATCACGCCGTGGCCGTCCTCGATCCGGGTGAAGACCGAGACGTTGCCGTAGTCCATCGGGTTGCCACTGTCGCGTCCGTCCGTCTCGACGGGGGGCATGACCTCGTCGAGCGAGATGCCGTCAGGAGCCCGGTTTTCCCCGGTCAACCCCAACGCACCTCGTCCGTGCCGGTTGGACACCACTCCGTACGGCACCCGGGGGACGACACTGAGGGTCTCGATCTTGAGCACATCCCCGGGTTCCGCACCGTCCACGAACACCGGACCGGTGACCACATGGGGGCCGTCGGTGTCGAAATCGCGCTCTGTCCGCGTGTAGTCACGGGGGATCGCCACGACGTCCTCGAGGATGTCGGCCTCCGCGACCCCGTGTCCTCCGAAGAATTCCACCGGGTCCCTGCCCTGGTCCTCGAGGATCCCCTCGTGGCTCACGGTGTCGATCGTGACGGTCTCTCCGCTGGCCATCTCCAGGACCGGCTGGGCGTTCGTGCCCGGCAGGTACCCCCACAGCACCTCATCCGTCCTGGAAGGAAGGTAATGGTCACCCGGGATGTCCCCGGCGCCCGGGTGGAGCGGGCTCGACGGTGCCCGCATCCCGGTTGGGGTGGCCGAGGCACCGTTGTCATGGTTCGTCCCGCACCCCGCCACGGTTGCCGTGGCTCCGGCCGCGCCCAACGCGGTGGCGAGTTGAATGAATCGGCGTCGGCCCAGCCCCCGGGCCAGGCTGTCAGCGGCATCCCGGCCGAGTGCGTTCTGAGTCATCCGGTCTCCACCTCACGTTGGTTCACACGTTGGTTCGCGTCTCTAGATGGGGCGAGCCTACGAAGCGGACGTAAGGGGCGTTTTTCGTCAGTGTTACGGCCGTGGGTCCAGGCGAGGTCTCGTGCACCTACGGGTGCCGGCGGCCGGACCCTAGGAGCCGCTCTGACCCAGGAACCCGAGCACCGCCGCCGCCACCTCCGCGGGGCGTTCCTCCGGGGCGAAGTGGCCGCAGTCCTCGATCACGTGGAGCCCACTGCCCGGTATCGCCCGCTGCAACCTGTGGGCGCGGTCGAGGATCTGCCAGGTGTCGTCCGCACCCCAGATCAGCTGGACCGGGATCTCCCCCAGCGTGTGCAGCCGGTCGCTGATCTCCATGGTGTGCACGGGGTCGTAGTGCGCCGCCTGGTGCTGGAAGAAGCTCGGCTGGCCCACCGGTCCGCTGATGAAGTCCAGGTACGTCCGGAGCGCCTCGGGGTCGAAGCCCGCCGGATCGCTATGGGTCGACAGCAGCCACTCCCGGAAGTGCTCCCGGTGCTCGTCGTTGGGCCTCTTCGCCAACGCCTCCGGACCGTCGGCCATCTGCTGGCGGGTCCGTTCGGAGGGGTAACTGTCGAAGCTCACCACATCGATCAGTGTGAGGGTGCGTAGGCGCTCGGGGGACCTCACCCCAAAGCGCTGCGCGATCCCACCGCCGATGTCGTGCGCCACCAGGTGGAACGTGTCCAGGCCCCACTCGTCGAGCATCCCCTCGAGCACCGACACGTTGCCGGTGATCGACGTGTCGACGCCCGTGTCCCACGGTCGCTCCGAGAGCCCGTACCCCAGCAGGTCGAAGACGTGGGTGCGGTACCCGGCCTCGACGAGTCGGGGAACGACGTCGCGCCAGATGTACGACGACGACGGGGTCCCGTGCACCAGCACCACGGGTTCTCCGGCCCCGTCGACGCCGTGGGCGATGCGGTGGCCCTCGACGAGGGCGTGGCGGTCGACGACGTGGTTCATCACGAGCCGGTCAGACAGGTCAGCCCCGCTGATTCATGGAGTGTGAGGACGGCTTCTGCCGGGTGACGGTGGGTGCGATTGCGTCTATGGGCGTGCGGGAGCGCCGGCTGGCGCTGCCGGTGGCGGGTCTCCGGGTGGTGCTGTCGTGGGCGGGCAGGTGAGGTCAGGCGGGTTTGGGGATCGCGGCGATCGTGCTGAACACGGCGACGATAGCGACCGCCCAGGGCCACGTTTCGGGGATTTTCACTCTTCGTCGTCGGCCGCTGCGGGCCAGTCGGGCCGCGGCGTGGAGGAAGCGGTAGCGCAGCGCCTTGGGCTCGCACAACGCCAGGACTGCGG
>NZ_JAALEC010000754.1:0-821 GCF_014145205.1 Dietzia sp. DQ11-44 | reverse complement strand
ATCAGACCTTCATCAAACCCCGACCGGATCAATGGGGTCGGCGAAGGACAATCTCCAGATGTGACTATGCGTGCTAGAGCGGTGCTGATGATGCTATGAAGCCGGCGACGCCCCACCGGAGCTGCCCCTCGATCCGGCTCGTCGCACCGGGAACGGCAGAGGGGACTCAAATCAGTGCCTAGGATAGCTCCGGTCACCGCGTTCATGCGCAACTCATGGCGCACTCTCACCGCGATGCGCACGGCATTGATTCTGCTATTTCTGCTGGCGGTGGCGGCGATACCGGGGGCACTCCTGCCGCAGCGCAGCCTCAACCAGGGAAACGTCAATCAGTACATCGCGGACAACGGCTGGCTGGGGGAGTTCTTTGACAAGCTCCAGCTGTTCGACGTGTTCTCCAGCTGGTGGTTCACAGCCGTGTACGTGTTGCTGTTTATATCCCTGGTGGGCTGCCTGACACCGCGGTCGATTGATCTGGTCAAACAACTCAAGGCCCCGCCGCCGCTCGCCCCGCGTAACCTTGCACGCCTGCCGCATCATGCGGCGTACCGGACCACGGCCACGCCGGAGCAGGCTGCGGACCAGGTCCAAAAGAGCCTCAAGGGCTGGCGGGTCCGTCGCAACAACGGGGACGGTCGCGTGTCGGGCAGCATCGAGCTGTCCGCGGAGCGCGGATATGCGCGCGAGGTGGGCAACATCGTATTCCACTTCGGCTTGCTGTTCCTGCTGATCGCGTTCGCGGCCGGCAAGTTCGTGTACGCGGAGGGCATGCGGGTGATCATCGCCAACGAGGAAGCGCCGGCCTTCTGCAACACCACGCC
>NZ_JAALEC010000753.1:0-404 GCF_014145205.1 Dietzia sp. DQ11-44 | reverse complement strand
TCCGAGTCCAGGCCACGAGGTCAGCGGCGAGCATCACCGCCACCAGCCACGCCTGGTTGAGGGCGAACTCCCGGGAGGGAAGCCGGCCGAGCCCGGTGTCTTTGGCGTGTCGGATCCGGTCCTCCACTCGGGCGTGAGCCCGGTGCCTGGCCTCGAGGAATTGGAGCTGGCCGGTGGCGGTGTTGGTGACGAACGCCTGGTAGCGCCACCCGTCGATCTCCTCGAACATCGATAGCTGGGCGCCCGGGTGGGGCCGCTCGCGGCGGACGATCACCCGCATCCCCGCCGGCCACTTGGCGAGCAGCCCGGGGGCGAGGAATCCGGTCAGTTCGGCAACCTCGGCCCCGTCGCGAATGTCTCCGTCAGGGTTCAGTGCCGGCCCCCACGCTTCCTCGGGGCAGGTT
>NZ_JAALEC010000752.1:0-419 GCF_014145205.1 Dietzia sp. DQ11-44 | reverse complement strand
GCAACCTCGGCCCCGTCGCGAATGTCGCCCGACGGGTTCAATGCCGGCCCCCACGCTTCCTCTGGGCAGGTCACGATGGCCCGTCGCAACGGGCCGGTGATGGAGAATCCGACCGAGGACTCCACCCGTCGACCACGGACGCGGTTCTGCTCGGTGACCCAGTTCAGCAGGTCATGGGAGGCGCCGGCGCCGTCGGAGCGGATCAGCAGATCACGTCGATGGTTGGCGGGGACCTGGGCGATCGCCTGGCCCAGGACGTCGATGTGGTCGGCGGCGGTGTTCGACCCGGCGTTGCCCGGCCGCAGGCTCGCGGCGAGGAACTCGGTCGTGTTGTCGCACCACACGCCGATCGGGTGGTAGCCGAAAGTGCGCTTGTACGTCGGCGCCGCGTGTTCCTTTTCGCTGTGGGTGACCACGAC
>NZ_JAALEC010000077.1:0-4252 GCF_014145205.1 Dietzia sp. DQ11-44 | reverse complement strand
GCCCGGCGGGAGCCGCGACGGTCGGGGCCGCCGCACCCACCTCCGGCCAGGCGGCCGGGCACCCGGGCTGGGCCCCGTCGTCGGTTCTGGTGGGGGAGGACGACGACTCCGAGCAGGTGCTCCTGGCTCTGGCACGGAGGACACCGTCCCGCGATCACCGGGACCGCGCCGCGGCACAGGTCGCGACCGCGGTGCTCGGCGGTGGACTGAGTTCCCGACTGTTCCAGCGGGTCCGCGAGGAGCTCGGGCTGGCCTACACCGTGTACGCGTCGATGGACCAGTTCCGTGCGACCGGACTCGTCTCGGTCGTCGCCGGCAGCCCCGTCGGGCGGGTGGACGCCCTCAGCGGTGCGCTGGCCGAGGTCGTCGCCGGGATGGTGAACGATCCCCCGTCCGGCGACGAGGTCGACCGCGCGATCGGGCACCTCACCGGATCGATCAGGCTCGGGCTGGACGACCCACTGTCGCGGATGACGCGGATCGGCCGCCACCTGCTGGACCGCGACACTGTGGTGACCGTCGGGGAGTCGCTCCACCGGCTCCGCACCGTGCACCGCGACGCCGTGGCGGACTACTGGACGGGCGAGACCGCGCCCTGGTGTCTGGCGGCCGTCGGGCCGGGCATGCCCGATGCCGGCGGCGCGGCTGATCTTCTCGCCGGCGTGGGCGGATAGGCTGGTGAGCGGTGTGACGACCGATGAGGAGACGATGACGGTGACGAAGGTCGGAGTGCTCGGTGCACGCGGCAAGGTGGGCACGGCGATCTGCGAGGCGGTTCGCGCGGCGGAGGACATGGAACTCGTCGCCGAGGTGGACCAGGGCGACCGGCTGCAGATGCTCACCGACGCCGGCGCGGAGGTGGTCGTGGACTTCACGCACCCCGACGTGGTGATGGACAACCTCGACTACTGCATCACACACGGCATCCACGCCGTGGTCGGCACGACCGGCTTCACCGACGAGCGGTTGGAGACACTGCGCGGACTGCTCGCGTCCCACCCGGATACCGGGGTGCTCGTGGCACCCAACTTCGCGATCGGAGCCATCCTCATGATGCGCTTCGCGGTCCAGGCTGCGAGGTATTTCCCCTCGGCCGAGATCGTGGAACTGCACCACCCGAACAAGGCCGACGCACCCTCGGGTACGGCACACCGCACGGCGGAGATGATGGCCGCCGCCCGCGCCGCGGCAGGGATGGGGCCCTCCCCGGACGCCACCTCCACCGAGCTGGAGGGGGCGCGGGGCGCAGATGTCGGCGGGGTGAGGGTGCACTCGGTCCGCGTGACCGGCCTGATCGCGCACCAGGAGGTCCTCCTGGGTACACAGGGGGAGACCCTGACCATCAGGCACGATTCCCTCGATCGCTCCTCTTTCGCGCCCGGTGTGCTCCTGGGCGTGCGGTCGATCGCGGGCGCTCCGGGACTCACCGTGGGGCTCGACGCCTTCATGGATCTGTAGGCCGGCCCGTGGACAGAGTCGTCAAGCCGCTGGTCATGGCCCTCACGGCGGTGGGTCTGGTGGTGGCGTTCGGTTACCTGCTCTACCTCGGGTGGTCCATGATCAGCCGGTCCGAGTACCTCGCCATGCGTGGACTGGGCGTCGGGATCGTCCTGCTCACCGTCGTCGGGGCGTGGGCGATGTGGGCGATCCTGCGGAACGGATTCGAACTCCAGCGGATCTCCGCCGCGGCAGCCCAGGAGGGGATCGAACTCGACGTCTCCGACCTGGACCACCGCCCGTCCGGGCGACTCGAGCACGCCGCCGCCGATGAGCTGTTCGACCGCGTCAGTGCGGAGTACCAGGCGTCTCCGGACGACTGGCGTACCAACTACCGGTTGGCCCGCGCCTACGACCACGCGGGCGACCGCCTCCGTGCCCGTGAGGTGATGCGGGCGGCCATCGCCCTGCGGGAGGCGGAGTCCTCCGGGACCGGGGATCCGCGATGAGCACCGTCCTCGTGGTCCACCACGCTCCGTCCCCCAGGCTCCGACGAATCCTGGAGGCACTGGAGAGGGGTCTGGCCCATCCCGACCTCGAGGGCATCGAGGTCGAATCGGTGCCCGCACTTGCGACCACCGACGACCACGTTCTCCGTGCGGACGGCTACGTCCTGCTCACCCCGGCCAACTTCGGCTACATGTCCGGTGCACTCAAGCACTTCTTCGACCGCACGTACTACACCTGCGAGGGTGCGGTGGCCGGTCGGCCCTACGCCCTCTGCGTGCACGGGGACAACGACACCTCCGGGGCGGTGGCCTCGGTCGAACGGATCACCACCGGGTGGGACCTCCGCCAGGTCGCCCCGGCCCTACAGCTCACCGGCGAGCCCGGTCGTGAGGAACTCGACACCGCGTCCGAGGTCGCCGCGACGGTCGCCGCACACCTTCTCGGCTGACCCGCCGGGCGACACGACACCAGAGGGAGTCCCACCATGTCCGAGCTCGTCCGGCGGCAGGTCCGCATGGTCGCGCACACCGCGTTCACCCCACCCGACGAGATCGGTTGGGAGACGGATGCGGACGGCGGCTCCGCCCTGGCCGAGTTCGCCGGCCGCGCCTGCTACCAGAGCTGGGACAAACCCAACCCGCGCACCGCGTCGAACGCCGGGTACCTGAGGCACATCCTCGAGGTGGGGCACCTCTCGGTGTTCGAGCACGCGAGCGTGACGTTCTACATCACCGGTATCTCCAGGTCGTGCACCCACGAGCTCATCAGGCACCGCCACTTCTCCTACAGCCAGCTGTCGCAGCGGTTCGTCCCGGAGCATGATTCCAAGGTGGTGCCCCCGCCCGCGATCGCCGACGACCCGGAGCTGGTGGAGATCTTCCGCCGCGCCACCGACGCGTCGCGGGAGGCCTACGCGGAGATGCTCGCCAAGCTCGAGGAGAGGTTCGCCGACGTCCCCAACCCGATGCTGCGTCACAAGCAGGCCCGGCAGGCCGCGCGGTCGGTCCTGCCCAACGCCACCGAGACCCGCATCGTGGTGACCGGCAACTACAGGTCGTGGCGGCACTTCATCGGAATGCGGGCGACCGAGCACGCGGACACCGAGATCCGAGGACTGGCGATCGACGTCCTGCGTCAGTTGCGACAAGCGGCGCCTGCGGTGTTCTCCGATTTCGAGATCACCTCGCTGGAGGACGGCTCCGAGATCGCGGTGAGCCCCTACGTCCTGGAGGGATGAAGCGGTTCACCGGGTCGGAATCGGGACTTCCCGTGGTCTGCGGGTAGTCTGGGAGGCCATGACACACGTGACCACTGGGGGCCCGATGTCGGCGGACGGTCGGCCGGCCCCCACCCGACCCGGACGCCCCACGCCGTTCGGCACGGTGCTCACGGCGATGGTCACCCCGTTCGGGTCCGACGGTTACGTCGACCTGAAGGCCGTCGCACGTGTCGCGGAACACCTCGTGGAGTCGGGGTGCGACGGTCTCGTCGTGTCCGGGACCACGGGAGAGTCGCCCACCACCACGGACGCGGAGAAGATCGCGGTTCTCGAGGCCGTTCTGGCCGCGGTGGGGGACAGGGCGACGGTGGTGGCCGGAGTCGGGACATACGACACCGCACATTCCGTGCACCTCGCGCGCCAGGCGGCGTCCGTCGGTGCCCACGGCATGCTCGTGGTGACCCCGTACTACTCCAAGCCCACCCAGGCCGGACTCGACGCCCACTTCCGGGCGATCGCCGACGCCACCGACCGACCGGTGATGCTCTACGACATCCCACCGCGGTCCGTGGTCCCGATCCAGGCGGAGACGCTCATCGGACTGTCGTCCCACCCGAACATCGTCGCCGTCAAGGATGCCAAGGGCGACTTCCACGACGCGGTCACGGTGATGTCCCACTGCGACCTCGTCTACTACTCGGGCGACGACCAACTCAACCTCCCGTGGCTGGCCGTGGGAGCCAGCGGTTTCGTCAGCGTGATCGGCCACGTGGCCGCCGCGCGCCTCGTCGAGCTGCGCCGCGCCTTCCTCGCGGGCGAGGTCGACACCGCGCGACATATCAACCTCGGACTCCTCCCGCTCTTCGACGCCCAACGGGCGCTCGGCGGCGTGTCGATGTCCAAAGCAGCACTAGAACTTCTCGGGATCCCGGCCGGAGTGCCGCGACTCCCGCAGTTACCACCGACCACCGAGCAACGGGACGCACTGGCGTCGCTGTTGCACAGAGCAGGAGTCATCAGATGACGGAGAACCCGACCAACAGCCGCGGACGCGGCCGGACCCGCCGCGCTGCCGGCCGCCCCACC
>NZ_JAALEC010000751.1:0-4121 GCF_014145205.1 Dietzia sp. DQ11-44 | reverse complement strand
AGATCCCCGTGAACTACCGGGGCTAGTCCAACATTTCGGAAGGCATCCCATTGAGCACGGGTAACAGCCCTCACCCTTAGGTCCGTCGAGGGAGTTTTACGATGAACGACTGATCTGCTGGCTATCCGGATCCATGGCAGTTCATCTCGCTGACCAGTTTCGTATAGTTAGTTAAAAAAGGCGCGTACGAATACTAATTGACGGTCGAGAGTCCGCGTCGATATTCCTCTGCTGAGCCGGTCGTCGCAGAAGGCGGCTATTTCGCTCTCTACAGTCTCTAGAATTGTTACGCCACGATCATCTAGAAATTTGGCAAATGTCACGGCATCTCGCGAATAAGATCGAACTGTATTGCGGCTTAAGTTCTGAGAATACAAGCGTAGGAAAGTGCACCAGGGCTCCATCGGTCGCATCTGGTCATCTACGAGTATCGGTGTCCCATCCTTGATCCGTCGTCGTGGAGTCAGTTCTGGATCGAGAGACATCGGTCCGTCACCGATTGCCGCCCATTTGGCAAAGTACAACTCCACGCTCAACTTCCACCCCTACGGCTCTGGGGCTAGCAGCCCAGTCCCGCTGGCACTGTAGCCGTCTGATGAGACACTGCCACGAAGAGCGCATAACGCCCGGGTGGTGGCCCGGGGTGGCGGTGATCGTCAGCACGAACGGGGCCTTCTCGTGCGGCCCGTCCATTCGGGTCAGACGACGCATGTAGCTGGTGCGCTTGCTGGCGTGCCGGAACTGGTGGGCCTCGTCGATCACCGCCACATCGACCTTGAGGCGAGGGCGCCCGTTCCGGGCCATGAGCTTGCCCAGGCTGTCCGAGGACATGATGATCCAGCGCAGGTCGTCGTCACACTGGTTGTCGTCACCCAGTGCTGCGATGGTGCGCCGCCACGACGGGATGGTGATGCGGGCTGGCCGATCCACCGTCACCAGGATCGTGCGGGCGCCGCGCAACTTCGCGATGCCCTTCGCCGCGGCCACCGCAACCAGGGTCTTGCCGGTGCCCACATCGTTGGCCAGATGAACTTGTCGGAACTGGCGCTGGGCGGCAGCGACGATCGCGTCCACGTCCGCGTGTTGCTCTGGGCGCAGCGTCATCGGTGCAGCGGTCGCGCCCGGGCCCTCGCTGCCGTTGAGCTCGTCCTCCAGCCACCGCAGGTAGGAGCAGGGCTTGCTGGCGTAGGGCTCCAGTGGGCTCGGCAGGGCGGTACCGACGTAGGCGTGCGCGGTGAGCGACTTGTAGTAGGTCACCCCGGCCGGCGTCCCGCCGCCCAGTCCTCCCCACGGGAGCTCCAGCAGCCACACCCGCTGGCCGGGAGGGATAGACGGAACCGCCGGCGCCGCGGCGGGCCGCTTCTTGGCTGACGTCGCCCGCCTGGGGCTCGACTTGCGCCTGGCCGTGGCCTTGCGTGAGGACCGGGTCGCCATCAGAGTGCTGCCGCGTCTCGGGCGGTGACGAGGGCGGGTGAGTCCACAGCGTTCTCCTGGGTGGTCCTGGCGGCGTCGGGCTCACTGTAGGGGCCGGGTCCGTCATCGCCGGGGTGGCCCGGTGCCGGGACGCCGTGGGGGAGGGTAGGTGGCCGGGGGCGGGGGCGAGTCCGCCGGTCGGGGACAGAGCTCCAGTTCGACGACGACGCTGACCCGCCGAGGCCAGAATTCCTGCCACGGATCAGTTCACAGTGACGGCAGGACCTCGCTTGGGGCGCCGAGTTGGCATATTCTGCCAACAGGGGTGATGAGTATGCCAACACGGAATGTTGTTCTCGGCCAGCAGCAACACGAGTTAGTTGATCAGCTGGTGGCATCCGGGCGCTACCAGAACGCCAGCGAGGTATTGCGCGAAGGGCTTCGGCTGTTGGAGCGACGCGATGCTGAGGATGCGGCCAGGCTCGCCGCGCTGCGTGCAGCTGCCGATCAGGGGTGGGCTGACGTGGCGGCGGGTCGCTATGTGGATGTCGATGAGGCGGGCCTTGACGACCTCATCGCAGACATCGGTGCACTGGCTGTGGCCGACGGTCAAACACCTGGCTGATGGCGACGTTTCGTCTCTCAGAGAGCGCACGTGAAGACATTGCGTCGATTCTGTGGTGGTCGTATGAGCAGTTCGGCGACCAGGCCCAGAAGCGGTATGAAGCACTGATCGTTGCGGCACTCAGGGATGCGGCCTCCGCCTCTGACAATCCCGGTCTGGTCGAGCGTCCGGAGCTCGGGGAGGGGGTCGTGTCGTGGCACCTGTCGAATAGTCGCCGTCGATCAAGCGGTGGGAGTGTCAGCCGGCCCCGGCACTTTCTCGTCTGCCGATTCGACGGTGAAGTTCTCGTGGTCGGCAGGGTTCTCCACGACGCGATGGACGTGGGCCAGCACGTCGATCCTGCTCGCGTGTGGAGCTGAGCGGGGGCGGCCGGGGAGCAGTGCGCGCCCGGAATGGACCAGCCTCGGCGCGCACCCGGGCTGGCGGCGTACAGACGGAGCGCATACCCGTGGAGGGAGAGGGTGAGCACCCCCCGGCGCAGCCTCGGCCCGCCCTGTAGACCGACGTGGAACAATGGCCCCCGGTACTGCAACCACCCAGCGCGGTGCCGGCCCAGAGACGAACCACGAACTTCCCCAAGGAGCACAGATGGCGCTTATCGAGCAGGTCGGAGCCCGGGAGATCCTCGATTCGCGAGGCAACCCCACCGTTGAGGTAGAGGTGCTTCTGGACGACGGCTCGTTCGGACGGGCCGCGGTGCCCTCGGGTGCCTCGACCGGTGCCCACGAGGCCGTGGAGCTCCGCGACTCCGACGACCGCTACCTGGGCAAGGGCGTCACCAAGGCCGTCGAGGCCGTGCTGGACGTGCTCGCCCCGGCCGTGATCGGCATCCCCGCCGAGGAGCAGCGCCTGGTCGACGAGGCCCTCCTCGACGCCGACGGCACGGACAACAAGTCCCACGTCGGCGCCAACGCCATCCTGGGAGTCTCGCTCGCCGTGGCCCGCGCCGCCTCCGAGGCCGCCGGCCTGGAGCTGTACCGCTTCATCGGCGGCGCCAATGCGCACGTCCTGCCCGTGCCCATGATGAACATCCTCAACGGCGGCGCCCACGCGGACTCGGGCGTGGACGTGCAGGAGTTCATGATCGCCCCCATCGGCGCGCCCACGTTCCGTGAGGCCCTGCGCATGGGCGCTGAGGTGTACCACCACCTCAAGGCCGTGCTCAAGGACAAGGGCCTGTCGACCGGCCTGGGCGACGAGGGCGGCTTCGCCCCGTCGGTGGACTCCACCAAGGCCGCGCTCGACGTGATCGTGGAGGCCATCGAGAAGGCCGGGTACACCCTCGGTACCGACGTGGCGCTCGCGCTGGACGTCGCAGCCACCGAGTTCTACAAGGACGGCAAGTACCACTTCGAGGGTAAGCAGCTCTCCGCCGCCGAGATGGCCGACGTCTACGCCGACCTGGTGGCCAACTATTCCCTGGTCTCCATCGAGGACCCGCTCGACGAGGACGACTGGGAGGGCTGGACCACCCTCACCGAGATGATCGGCGACAAGGTCCAGATCGTGGGCGACGACCTCTTTGTCACCAACCCCCAGCGCCTGGCCGACGGCATCGCCAAGGGCGCGGCCAACGCGCTGCTGGTCAAGGTCAACCAGATCGGCACCCTCACCGAGACCCTGGACGCCGTCGAACTGGCGCATCGCAACCGCTACGCCTCGATGATGTCGCACCGCTCGGGCGAGACCGAGGACACGACCATCGCCGACCTCGCGGTGGCCTGCAACTGTGGCCAGATCAAGACCGGCGCCCCGGCCCGCTCGGAGCGCGTGGCCAAGTACAACCAGCTGCTGCGCATCGAGGAGATGCTCGGGGACGCCGCCCGGTACGCCGGCGCCGGCGCCTTCCCGCGCTTCAACGCCTGAGCCAGGCCATCGGGTCGCGCGGCCCAAGAAAGCACCGCCCCAGTAGGTAGGTAGTCGAGAGGAGGGCTCATGGCTCGCCCACCGCGCCCTTCTGATCGCCGGGGCGACGGCCGCGATCGGTCGTCGTCCCGGCGTCCCGGCGAGGCATCGGGGCCCATCCGCCGGGCCCCGCAGCGGGGTCGCACCCGCGGTGAGTCACCTGTCGACCCCACCCGCA
>NZ_JAALEC010000750.1:0-6109 GCF_014145205.1 Dietzia sp. DQ11-44 | reverse complement strand
ACGGCCAGCAGGGGAGTGGCCATGATGAGCCCACCCTTGCGCACGAGCAGACGCTGGCCGTGGAAGGTGTCGGTCATGGGCACGAACCGGCGGAAAGCCCGGAGCACCTTCGACTGGTCGGGATTGAGGTGCTCGTCGCGCTGGCGGATCATCCGGAAACCCGTGTACAGCAGGAACGCCGCGAAGATGTAGAGCACCCACGAGAAGTTGGCGATCAGCACGGCGCCACCGGCGATGAAGATCCCGCGGAAAATCAGAGCGCCCAGCACCCCGAGGAACAGCACGCGGTGCTGGAACTGGGCCGGGACGGCGAAGTGGGCAAAGATGATTGCCCACACGAAAACGTTGTCCACCGCGAGGGACTTCTCGATGAGGTAGCCGGCGAAGTACTGCTGGCCGAACTCGGCGCCCCAGACGGCCCAGATGATCGCGCCGAAGCCCACACCGAGCGTGACCCAGACGGCCGACCAGGTGGCGGCTTCTCGGACGCCGATGACGTGAGCCTTGCGGTGGGCGACGAGGTCGATCGCCAGCATCACGATGATGAACGCCAGGACGGCAAGCCAGAGCCAGAGGGGGGTGTGCATAGTCAGGGACCTTTCGATCAGTAGGTGATCGAAGGTCTCTCCCGGCCCTGTCGGGCCCGCTCCGCCGGGTCCGAGGACCGTAGTGACGACGAAACGCGTGAGGGATACTCCCCTTCTGGTGCAGTTCAGTTAATCACAGGCGGGCGAGGTGTCGCCGGGTCAGTCGCTGGTGGGGGAGGCGTGGTCGGGTCCGCCTTCCCGCGGGGTGGGTGCGCCGGGTGGTTGCCGAGACGGTCATGCGCAATACTTGGCGTCGACGAGTTCGTCTATCTCAGACTTGGAGCGAGTGAAATCCCCTGATGGGTACCCCCTGCGAGAGGCCCGGGTCGGCTGACGACCCGGGTCCGAGTTGTCTCTGGCCAGTTTCACCGCGAAACCCGTGGTCGCTGAACCGTGAACCGCGATCACGTGAGCGAGCGTTCTGATGGGCGTGACGCTCCTGATGCTGCTGCTGGGGATCCTCGCGATCCTCGCGATCATCGCGGCGAACGGCTACTTCGTGGCCCAAGAGTTCGCATACATGTCCGTGGACAGGAACAGGCTCAAGGCGCGGGCGGACGCGGGGGACATCTCGGCAGCGCGTGCGCTGAAGGTCACCCAACGGACCTCGTTCATGCTCTCGGGCGCCCAGTTGGGGATCACGGTCACCGGACTGCTGGTGGGGTTCGTGGCCGAACCGCTGGTCGGCCAATCGCTCGGGACCCTGTTGGGTGGGGTCGGCGTCCCCGCGGCTGTCGGTGTGACGGTGGGTACCGTGCTGGCGTTGATCGCCGCGACGGTGGTGCAGATGATCTTCGGCGAGTTGTATCCCAAGAACCTTGCGCTGGCCAGCCCGGAGCCCCTGGCGCGTGGCCTGGCCCGTTCGACCACTGTGTACCTCACGGTGTTCGGCTGGCTCATCGTGGTCTTCGACAAGTCTGCCAACTTGTTGCTCCGGGCAGTCGGGGTCAATCCTGTTCACGATCTGGACACCACCGCCACGGCGGAGGATCTCGAGCGCATCGTCGCCGATGCCAGGGGAAGTGGGGATCTGCCCGAGAATCTCTCTGTTCTCATCGACAGAATTCTGGACTTTCCGGACCGGACGGTCGAGCATGCGATGGTTCCGAGGTCTCACACCAGTGTCGTCTCACCCGATGCGACGGTCGGGGAGGTGAGGGTTCTGATGGCCACCGGACACACCCGCTATCCGGTCGTCACCGTTGAGCAGGAGCCGGTCGGGGTGGTGCAGTTGGTGGACGTGCTCGCGTGGTCGTTGGAGCCCGACGCGCCGGTCACCGAGCTCATGCGCCCGGCGGTGGTGGTCCCCTCGTTGATGTCCCTACCGGATGCGCTGTTCAGCCTGACGGACTCCGAGGCCCAGCTCGCTGCGGTGGTGGATGAGTACGGGGGTTTCGCCGGCGTGATCACCATCGAGGACCTCGCCGAGGAGCTGATCGGCGAACTGACCGACGAGCACGACGTCGAGGCGGATTCGGTGATCTCCCTTGAGGGTGAGGACTGCTGGCGGATGGATGGCGACGTCCACATCGACGAGGCCGAGCGGGCACTCGGCCACACACTGTCCGAGGGTGACTACGAGACCGTGGCAGGTCTGGTGATCGCCGCTCACGGGCGACTACCCGAGGTGGGGCAGACGGTGCGTGTCGATCTGCCAATCGATCCCCGCGAGCTGATCGCCGACCATCCACGAGAAGTGGCGCTGGACATCGAGGTTCTCGAGGTGGCGCGGTTGGTGCCCAGTGAGCTGAGGATTCGTCTCGTGGAGCGTGGTGGCACCGTTCCCCTCGACGCCGGCGATGACGATGCGTCTGGAAAGAGCGAGGTTCGGTGATGGGAAACCCGATGGTTGTCACGGCCATTACTGCGGGGCTCATTGTGTTGAGTGCGTTCTTCGTCGTGATCGAGTTCGCACTCCTCGGCGCGCGACAGCACCGGCTCGAGAAGGAAGCGGCAACCAGTGCCTCGGCCCGCGCGGCGCTTCGCGGGATGAACGAGCTGACCCTCATGCTCGCCGGTGCCCAGTTGGGCATCACGGTCTGCACGTTCGCCCTCGGTGCGGTCACCAAGCCCGCCGTGGACTCGTGGCTCGGCCCGGTCTTCACTTCGTGGGGCGCACCGGCCCAGCTCGCTGGTGGCGTGGCGTTCGGGCTGTCGTTGCTCCTGGTGACCTTCCTGCATCTGGTGGTGGGGGAGATGGCGCCCAAGTCGTGGGCGATTGCGCACCCGGAATTCGCCGCCAAGTTCGTGGGCCTGCCCTCGAGGGGGTTCATCTGGGTGTTCCGTCCGCTGCTGCGGTGGGTTAACGCAGTGGCCAACCGTCTTGTCTCCGCCAGTGGCGTCACGCCGGTTGAGCGTGCCGCCGTGGGTGGACAGGACGCGGCTACGATCCGCCAGCTCGTCGAACACTCGGCGACGGCGGGTTCCCTCGACAACTCGTTCCGGTCCCCGTTGTCGGGTGCGCTCGGCTTGGACCAGTTGCATATCGGAGCGCTCGTCGACACCTCGACGGCACCCACCGCGGTCCCGGCCGGAGCCACGGTGGCCCAGGTCCAACAGGCCGCGACGCGCACCGGCTATACGCGGGTGCTCCTCCAGGACGGCAATTCGCCCACTCCGGAGGTGGTCCATGTGCGTGACACGTTGATGGAGCCCGCGGATGCGCACGCACGTGCCTTTGCGCGCCCGGTGATGGTGTTCGACTCTCGCACTCCGGTGTACGAGGCGCTCGCAGAGGCGCGCGAGCGCAGCGAACAGCTGGCCGCAGTGACGGACCAGGGCCAGTTCATCGGGGTGATCACCATCTCCGACATCCTCAAGCATCTCCTTCCCCAGGAGTCCGGACGAACCGGGGCGTAGCGCCCTGCACGTCGTCGGATGGGTTGTCGACGTCTGAACCCACCTCGGCCCGAGTCGTACGCAGAAGGAGTGCGGGAGGGGTGATCAGTCGTGTCGCCACGGCCGCGACCGCCAATCCAGCCGAGGTGTTCGGTGGGTTGCTCGGGTGGGTGCTGAACCCCGGGGAGAGCTCGGGTGAGATCGGGGCGCCGCGGCGACGACAGAGTTGACCAGCGACTGACCAATCATTGACTGACCATTCAGTCAGGACTACGTTGACTGAACACTCAGTCAGCGACGAAAGGCGGTAGCCGTGCCCGAGGATGACCCGTCCCGCAGCGGAGCCGATCGAAGCGGCGCTCATCGAAGCGGAGTCGACCGCATCCTGGACGCGGCGATCTCCAAGTTCGGCGCGCACGGCGTCAAGGGAACGAGCCTCAAGACCATCGCCGTCGAGGCGGGTGTCTCGCAGGCGCTGATTCTCCACCACTTCGGGAGCAAGGACCGACTGCACCAGGCCTGCGACGAGCACGTGGTGCGGCTGGTGCGGCAGGGCAAGGAGTCCTCGATGGGCCAGGGCGCACAGTTGGACCCGCTCCAGTCGCTGCGGCAGATCGAGGACAGTCGCCCGCTGCTGCGCTACCTGGCCCGCACCCTCTCTGAGGGAGGCGATCACATCGCGCATCTCATCGACGAGATGGTCGCCGACGCCGAGGCCTACACCGGGGCCGCCGTCGAGGCCGGTCTCATCAAGCCCAGCGCCCATTCGCGCGAACGAGTCATCGTACTGACGCTCTGGTCGCTGGGATCGTTGGTCCTGCACGAGCACATGAACCGACTGCTCGGCGTGGACTTCCTCGACACCGAGGCTCCGCCGGAGAGCCTCGCCCCCTACATGCTCCCGGTCGTGGAGCTGTTCACCCAGGGCCTGTTCGAACCCGGCACCCTCGACCGGTTCGCGGACGCGTTCGACACCCCTGACGGCCCCCGGAAGGAGCAGTGACCACCATGGACGACGTCGTGATCTCGGCGAGAGGACTGGTCAAGACCTTCGGCGCCACGCGCGCCCTCGACGGTCTTGACCTCGAGGTGGCACGGGGGGAGGTGCACGGCTTCCTCGGCCCCAACGGCGCCGGCAAGTCCACCACCATGCGCGTGCTGCTCGGCCTCCTCCGCGCGGACGCCGGCATCGTCAGACTGCTCGACGGCGACCCCTGGACCGACGCCGTCGAGCTCCACCGCAGGCTCGCGTACGTGCCCGGTGACGTGGAGCTGTGGCCCACCCTCACCGGCGGCGAGGCGATCGACCTGCTCGCCCGGCTGCGTGGCCCGCTCGACAGGCGGCGTCGCGACGCGCTGTGCGAGCGCTTCGACCTGGACCCCACCAAGAAGGCCCGCACCTACTCCAAGGGCAACCGGCAGAAGGTGGCGCTGATCTCCGCCCTGACCTCAGAGGTGGACCTGCTCCTGCTCGACGAGCCCACCGCGGGTCTGGACCCCCTCATGGAGGTCGTGTTCCAGGAGGCGATCGGTGAGGTCAAGGCCGCCGGCCGCACGGTCCTGCTCTCCAGTCACATCCTCGCGCAGGTCGAGGCGCTGGCGGACCGCATCTCCATCGTGCGGCAGGGCCGCACCGTCGAGACCGGGAGCCTGGAGGAGTTGCGCCACATGACCCGTACCACGATGGTCGCCCGCACGGACCGACCGGCGGACGATCTGCGGCGGGTCGAGGGGGTGCACGATGTGGAGATCGACGACGACGAGGTCCGCTTCCAGGTCGACGGAGACAGTGTCGACGAGGCCGTCCGTGCACTCGCCCCGCTCGGTGTCCGCTCGCTGGTCGCCCATCCGCCGACCCTCGAACAGCTGCTCATGCGCCACTACGGCGACGCTGCTGACGCCGGGACAGTGCGATGACCGGCCGCGCGATGACCGGCAGCGCGATGACCACCACGACCGCTCCCACCCGCGAGCGCCCGCACACCGCGGGTGCCGGTTCCCCGCTGGCCGGCACCGGCACCCTCGTCCGGTTCTCCCTGCGCCGGGACCGGATCAAGCTCCCGGCCTGGGTCGGCGGCCTGGGGCTGTTCGTGATCTACATCGGCGCGGCCCTCCCGCAGCTGGCGCCGACGGAGGACGACCTGGCCGCGGTGGTGCCGCTGTTCACCCAGCCGGTGGGCCGGATGTTCACCGGCCCCGCGTTCGGCATGGACGCCCCCACCTTCGAGAGGTTCTTCGCCGCCGGCTACGCGCCGTACCTGTTCCTTCTCGCCGCACTGATGAACATCATGCTGGTCACCCGGCACACCCGTGTCGAGGAGCAGACCGGCCGCGCCGAGCTGATCCGCGCGAGCGTCACCGGACGGCACTCGGCCCTCACCGCCACCCTGATCGTCGCCGCGATCACCAACGCCCTCGCGTGTGTGGTGGTCGCCGGTCTGGCGGTCACCAATGGTTTCGCCCCGCTCGGGTCCCTGCTCATCGGGCTGGGCACCGCGCTCGCGGGGATGGCGTTCGCCGGGATCGCCGCGGTGACCGCGCAGCTCAGCGCCTACTCGCGGGCGGCGGCGGGGATGGCCGGGCTGGTACTCGGGGTCGCCTTCATCCTCCGTGCCCTCGGCGACATGGCGGCCGTCGGGGGAACCGCCCTGTCCTGGGCCTCGCCCCTCGGGTGGGCGGCCCAG
>NZ_JAALEC010000749.1:0-4968 GCF_014145205.1 Dietzia sp. DQ11-44 | reverse complement strand
TGCGGCACCCGGATCCGGGTGCCGCAGTAGATCTGACCGCGGGCCAGGAACTCGTAGTCCGCCAGCAGCCGGCGCATCCGGGGGCTCTCGTCGACCAGCGCCGACCCCGGGGGGACCAGCGGGACCGCTCCCGCGGCCGCCACCGTGAGGCCGCGGCCCTCGCCCACCCGGCGCAGTCCCTCGCGCGCCTCGTGCAGCCCGGAGCGCAGGCCCGAGGCCGTGTGGGCCGGACGGGTGCGTGTCCGGATCACACAGTTGCGCACCTCGTCGGCAGCGACGTCCGCTGATCGGTGGGCCAGCAGCTCGGACGCCCTGGGCGTGAGCTCCCGACTCTCGGAGTCGAGGACCTGGAGGTCCTCTTCGATCACCGCTGACCTGAACTGGGCTCCCATGAAGGAAATGTAGTGCGGGCGGGCGGGGTGCACATCCGGTCGGGATGTGGGATGGGTCTCAGCGCGCCTTCCAGACCGGAGCCCGCTTCTCCGAGAACGCACGCGGGCCCTCCATGGCGTCCTCCGACGTCATGACGGTGATCATCTCCGTGTCACTGACCTTCCAGCGGTCGTCCTCCGCCGGGCGGGTCCCGTCGCTGATGCCCAGCGCGACGCGCTTGCTGGCCTGGACGGCCAACGGGGCGTTGGCGGCGATCACGCCGGCCAGCTCGAGCGCCGCGTCGAGCAGGTCCCCGGCCGGGACGACCCGGTTGATCAGATGCAGGTCCAGTGCACGCTCGGCCGTGACCGGCTCGCCGGTGAGGATCATCTCCATGGCCACCCGGTGGGGCAGCTGGGCCGGCAGCCGGAACGCACCGCCCGCCGCCGCGATGAGGCCCCGCCTGACCTCCGGCAGTCCGAAGATCGCGTGATCGGCGGCCACCACGAGATCGCACGCCAGCGCGATCTCGCAGCCCCCGCCCAGCGCGGTGCCGTTGACCGCGGCGATCACCGGCACGGAGACGTGATGCTGCATCATGCCCGCGAAACCCCACTGGCGGTTCTCCGCCGGGAAGATGTCCTCTCCCCGGGAGATCGCCTTGAGGTCCGCCCCCGCGCAGAACGACTGCTCCCCCGACCCGGTGAGGACGACCACCCGGATCTCCGGGTCCGTGTCCGCCTCGTGCAGGGCCCGCCCGAGCAGCGTGCTCACCTCGCCGTTGACGGCGTTGCGGGCCTCGGGGCGGTCGAGGGTGACGAGCAGGATGTGATCGCGGCGCTCGGTGCGGACGGCTGGACGGGTCTCGGATGAGGTCATGCCCCCAGTCTCGCCCGGCACGTCGGCACACGCGGGCGAAACGCCCACCTCCCCCGGGCCGGTGCCATGCGCGAGACTCTCCACCGGGGCCATACAGCGGGGGAGAGGCGCTCACCCCTGCTGGGCAATCGCACACTCCTCGGATATATTTGATTTCGATTCTCGGCCGAGGCCCCTCGGTCGTTCGTGATCCCCGGAGATGAGGTGGCGGATATGGCCGCAACACGACTCGCGCAGCGTCCGCAGCTCTCCGAGGAGGTCGCGGACCACGTCCGGACCCGGATCATGAGCGGCGAGGTGCGCCCCGGGGACTTCATCCGTCTGGACGAGACCGCGGCCGCTCTCGGGGTGAGCGTGACCCCGGTGCGCGAGGCCCTGCTGACCCTGCGCGGGGAGGGGCTGGTCGATCTGGTCCCACGACGCGGTTACCTGGTCTCGCCGATGAGCAGGCAGGACGTCGAGGACATCTTCTGGCTGCAGGCCCGGCTGTCCAAGCGGATCGTCGACCGTGCCATCACCCGGTTCGACGAGGCGGCCCTCGAGCACCACGCCCGCCTGGTGGAGGACTTCGAGGCGGCGGCCGTGACGGGCGATCCGGACCGTGTGGTGAGCGCGCAGTACGCCATCCACCGCTCGATCAACCGGGCGTCCCGGTCGGACAAGCTGTCCCGCTTCCTCAACAACGCCGCGCGCTACATGCCCTACCGGCTCTACGCCGAGGATCCGGACTGGCGGTCCACCGCGCTCGAGGACAACAGGCGGATGCTCGAGGCGCTGCGCACCGGCGACGTGGAGACGGCCCACGCCGTGGTCGACCGGGAGTTCACCAACGGCGCCGACCTGCTCATCGCGCACCTCCAGCGCGCCGGCGTGTGGGACGAGGACCGCGACGAGGACCGGGGCGCGACGCTGGTCGCGCAGGCCTGACCACCCGGCACTCGTCGCGCGGGTCCGACCCGCGACCACCGGAGGCCGGGGCGACACCGCCCCGGCCTCCGCCGTCTCATCTCCGACGTGAGCCCCGGGACGTCACATCAGCGGCCGTCCGGTTCGCAGGCGCCACTTCAGGTCCAGCAGCAGCACCCGGTAGGTGAGGGTCCGGACCGGGTACGGGAGCATCCGGTTGGCCGCCGCGGTGAGCGCCAGGAACCGCTCGAAGCGCCGCTGGTCCCGCGGGTCCCACGCCAGCCCCAGCGCGTCGCGGAACTCGCGGTGCAGGAACCCGGTCGTCACCCACTTGTTCAGGCGCCCGAACAGGACCGTCGTGGGCTGCGGCAGCATCCGGAGCTCCGTCAGACCCACCAGGTGGTCGCGTACCGAGTCGTCGAATCGGATCCGGGACTTGCCCTCGTGCCAGTAGTCGTCGAACTCCGCCCGCGTCGCCGGCCACTGGTCGGCGCGCACCTGGAGCGTCGTCCCCAGAGACGGGGCGGAGCGGTAGAAGGCCTCGCGGTCGGACTCGGTCATGGGTCCGTGCAGCCACTCGAAGACGTCCTCGAATCCCACGTACAGACAGGCGGCCACCCACATCTGGAGCTTCGGGTCCACCGCGCTGTACTTGACCGGACTGTCGGGTGTGGAGTGCACCCGACGGTGGATGCGGGTGACCTCCTCGCGGTAGACCCGCTTGTCGTCGTCGCTCCCCAGCGTGGCCACCGCCAGGTACTGGAAGGTCGTCCGGGCCCGCTTCAACGGCCTCTTGTAGACGTTGCCGGTGTCCACCCGGCTCTCGCGTACCCCCCAGCCCACCTCGGGCCAGGACAACTGCATGATGACGTTGGCGACCCCGCCGGCCGCACCGATCGAGTCGAGGGCGTCGGGGAGGACGGGCGGTCGACGGCGTGGGGTGGGCGGGGCGGGATTGCGGTGCAGTTCGGTGATCACGTGGCGGTTCTCCTCGGGTATCGGTGTCGTTCGGTCGGCGGTGACGGATCAGGCCGGTTCGGCGGTGACGGATCAGGCCAGTTCGGCGGAGTCGAGCAGCCAGCGGTTCCCGTCGCGGACCAGGGTCACGACCATGCGGCTCGCGTCGACCCGGCCCTCGGGCACGGTGACGTTGGTGATCTCCTGATCCAGGAAGACCAGCACCACGGCGCTGCCGGTGTCCACGCTCTGAACCCCCGCGTGGGTCACGGTTCCGGTCGAGGTGCCCTGTCCGTTGGTGAGCAACTCGCGCAGCCCCTCGGAGACCTCGCGATAGCGGTCGGCGAACTCCGGAGTGGCGTCCGCCACGACCGCCTCGATGTTGGCGTCCACGTCGCCGTGGTCGTAGGACGCGAGTTGGACGACCAGGCGGGTGGCGTCCTCGACCGCGCTGCGTCGGAGTTCGTCCTCCCGGTGGTCCGACCACACGAGGTAGCCCAACCAGGCACACGCGGCCACCAGTGCCACCACGACCACAGCGCTCACGATGCGAGCGGAGTTCCTCCGCGGGGGGGTCGTGCCCTCCACGGGATCATCGTCCACCGTGGAGGTGTCCGCCCGGGCCTTGTCCTCCGGGACGTTGTCCGCCCGGGCCCTATCCTCCGGGACGTTGTTCTCCCGGGCCCTGCCCTCCGGGACGTTGTCCTCCCTGGGTGCCTCAGCCGCCATGACGCAGTCCTTCCATCATCGTCGCCCAGTACGCGGCGATCTCCTTGCCGGTCGGGACGAGCACGGGGTCGACGGCCATGTCCGGGCCGATCCTGGTTCCGGGTTCGGTCGCCCCCGCCAGTCCCTCGTCGTTCGGTCGGGGAGCCGCCCGCGATCCCCGCTGCTCCAGGTCCTCGCCCGGCGGGCAGTACAACCGCAGATTCGGCTCACGCGGGGAGTGGTCGACGACGTCGCGGGGCTCGTACGGGTAGACGCACACCGGCCCCTGGGTGGCGACCAGTTGGAAGTCCGCGCGACCGTCACGCACGGTCCCCGCCAGGGCCCGCAGTCCCCGCTCGCCCTGCGTGAGGCCGGCCTCCCAGGCGGGTCCCCGATCGCGGAACACGGGTGTGACGACGAGGGTGTTGGCGAGCAGGCCGGCCGCGTCCTCCCGGTTGGCATCGAGGAGCACCTGGGCCCGGAGCATCGCCTCGGGTGATCGGTCGAGCAGGTACACGAGCGTGTCCTCCCGGCGGGCCAGCTGCTCGGCGACGTCGCGGGCCACCGAGGCCGACCCGCTGAGCGGATCCGCGCGCGCCGCCAGCGCGCGCACGGTCACGAGCCCGTCGCCGACGAGCCCGCGGAACGTGGGAGCCTGCTCGGTCAACACAGCCGTGAGCAGTGCGGTGTCCTCGAGGATCGCGCCAAGCCGCGGGCCGTTGCCCTCGAGAGCGGTGGCCACGCTGTCCCCGAACGAGGCCAGGGACTCCGGGTCCAGCGCCCGCAGCGAGGTGTCGATGTCGGCGATGAGGTGCTCGATCGACGCGGGTTGCTCGTCCTCGGGGACCAGCAACTCACCACCTTCTCCCAGGTAGGGACCGGCTCCGCTCGTCTGCCGGACGTCGAGCCGGTTGTCCCCCAGGGCCGTGCTGGTCACCACCCGGGCGTGTGCGCTGACGGGGATCCGGGTGCCGTCGACGATCCTCAGGTGGAGCCGGACCCCGCCGACCCCGTCGAGAACGGCGTCCTGGACCTCCCCCACGTCCACGCCGCGGTAGGTCACGCGCACCCCGGGTCCGACGCCCCGCGCGTCCTCGACGTGGGCCACCACCCGGAAACCACTCGCCACGTCGGCGTCCTCCCCGA
>NZ_JAALEC010000748.1:0-6957 GCF_014145205.1 Dietzia sp. DQ11-44 | reverse complement strand
GAACGCGAACAGCAGCGCCTGCGTGACGATGTGGCGGTTCACGGCGCACCCCTATCCGCCGGACTGGTGTGAGACAGCCGAAGCGGTGACAGTCCTCGTGGCCTACTGCCGCTGAATCCGAGCTACTCGCGGGCAGCGGTATGCGACTGAGTCGAAATGACGTGGGCGACGGGCCAAGTCTTGCTGAGGTCAGTCAGGACGAGGTCGGCTCGGAAGCCTTCGGTCAGCGCGCCACGGTCGCAGAGACCGACACAGGCGGCCGGGCCTGAGGTGATCAGTCGAACGGCGTGTGGGAGTGAGAGGACGCCGTCGCGCACAAGTCGCACTGCGGCTGGGAGCATAGAGGAGGGAAGGTAGTCACTGGCCAGGGAGTCGGCCACACCGGCGACGACGAGCTCGGCTGCCGAGACGTTCCCGGTGTGGGAGCCGCCACGGACGACGTTCGGGGCGCCAGCAACGACGAGCATGCCTCGGTCGCGGGCGGCACGGGCGGCGTCCAGGGTCGTTGGGAACTCCGCCACGGTGCAGCCGCGGTCGGCGGCAGCCGCGACGTCTTCCGGGGTGGCCAGGTCGTGGCCGAAGAGCCGGATGTGTCCGGCTCGGGCCAGGTCGCCCAGCCACGTGAGGGCGCGGTCTCGCACGGTGAGACGTTCGGCGCGGGTGCGACGCCACCGATCGACGTGGTCGACCGCAGCGGCCTCGGTCATACCCTCGTTGGTGATCAGCCACCGCTGCATGGTCGTGGGGTCGGCGAACTGCCCCTGCCCCGGTGTGTGGTCCTCGTGCGAGACGATCGGCACCCGTGCGCGTTGGGAATCATCCGGTGTGGTGATGCTCCGAAGCCTTTCAGAATCCGCGGAGTCGTCGAGTGCGGCCAGCTCCGTTGCGAGCAGCGTCCGGCCGTACTCGCAGCGGGCGTCCAACCGGTGCAAGACCTGGTGGTCGACCTGGGTGTCGTCGGCATGACGCAGCGAATCGGACAATTCTGCGGCAGCGGGGGAACCGATCGTCGTTCCCACGATGGAGTGCTCCTGGAATGCAAGGCCGTGGAAGGCGGTCGTGATTCCTGCCGCGCGTAGACGGCCGCCCGCCGACGTCAGTGCGAAGGCAGGGTCTAGGACGACGCCCGGTCGCGGCCGGGTCTCCCGCGCGAGGATGTCGGTGTGGACGTCGACCAGGCCCGGCAGCAAGTGGGCGCCGTGGGCGTCCAGGGTGCAGCCGGCACCCGGCGGGTGTGGGCCCACCTCGGCGATCCGACCCTCGCGCACCACCACTCTTGCGTTGTCCTCCACCCGATCGGGTAGCACCGCTGTGACGTGGCCGATCACGAAATCTGTCGGCGGCCAGCACGAGTTTCCGAAGGTCATGACGACACATTCTGACAGGGCCCTATGGCCGTCGCATGAACGCGGAAGTCATCGGTCGTTCACCGGCATCGGATGGTCGGACGGGGTTCACTCACCGTTCTCTCAACCCTGATCGTCCGTTCGCAAGTCCTCTATAGGTTTCGGGGTGTTCGACCAAGTCCTACAGAGGGGTTTCCATGATCGAGCTCGTCGAGGTGAGCAAGACCTACAAGGGGGGCGTGCAGGCGCTGCGCCGAACCAACCTGACGATCGAGGCCGGGCAGGTGACCGTGCTGCTCGGTCCTTCGGGAGCCGGCAAATCGACACTGCTGCGGTGCATAAACCTGCTCGTGCAGCCCACCACCGGGACTGTGCGTGCCGCCGGTCTCCCGGCACTGGACTCGCGCCGTGCATTACGACGGCATCGCCGGCGCACTGGCATGGTTTTCCAGCACCACCAGTTGGTCCCGCGGTACACCGCGCTGCGCAACGTACTGCTCGGCCGAGTCGGCTACCACAGTTTCTGGCACGGTCTCCTGCCCGCTGGTCGCGCCGACGAGCGCATCGCCCTCGAGGCGCTCGACCAGGTGGGTCTGCTCGACAACGCGCTCACCCGGGTCGACAATCTCAGCGGCGGCATGCAGCAGCGCGTCGGCATCGCCCGCGCACTCGCCCAACAGCCGCAACTGATCCTCGCCGACGAACCGGTTGCCAGCCTCGACCCGGCCACCGCAGTCCGAGTGATGGCGCTGTTGCGCCGTGTCTGTCACGACAACGGCATCACACTCGTCGCCAGCCTCCACCAAGTCGACCTGGCCCTTGAGCACGCCGACCGCATCGTCGGCCTCGCACACGGCGAGATCGTGCATGACAGCCCCGTGTCCGATGTCACCGATGACGCCATCCAACTCATCTACGAAGGCGTCACTGAGGAATCCGACGGCGACACCGTCGCCAGTACTGTCACCGGCCACCTCACTGCTGGTGTCCGCTGACCGGACGCTGCTCGCACCACCCGAATCACACTCACCACATCCTGGAGTTCTTCACAATGATTAGACCAGCCCGTTCCACAGCTGCCGCACTGGCGGCGCTGATCTCTTTCGCGCTTGTTCTCACCGGCTGCGGCTCCGGTTCCACCTCCGAGCCTGCCGCCGGCGAGGTGCCTGAGACCCTCCGCGTGGCCCTGCTGCCCGACGAGAACGCGTCTCAAGTGATCCAGGACAACGAACCGCTCAAGGAATACCTACAGGACGAGTTGGGCGTCGAGGTCGAACTCATCGTCACCACCGACTACTCCTCGATGATCGAGGCGATGACCCGCGGCCGGTTGGACCTGGCCTACTTCGGGCCATTGTCCTACGTGCTCGCCCAGGAGAAGGCCGACATCGAGCCCTTCGCCGCGCTGCAGGAGGAAGAAGGCGCTGCCCCTACTTACCAAGGGGTGTTTCTCGCTAATGCCGACTCCGGCATCACCACACTCGGCGACGTCGCTGGCAAGACCGTCGCGTGGGGAGACCCGGCCAGCACCTCCAGCCACCTGATACCCAAGGCCATGCTCGCAGAGGAAGCGGGCCTGCGCGTCGACGACGGCGATTACGAAGAACAGCACGTCGGCGCCCACGACGCGGTGGCGCTGGCAGTGCAGAACGGCAACGCCGACGCGGGCGGCATGAGCCTGCCCATCTACGAGCGCATGGTCCGAGACGGGACCATCGACCCTGAGGTGGTCGTGACCGTCCAGGAGTCCGAGCCCTACTACAACTACCCGTGGACTATGCAGACGAACCTGCCCGAGGACTTCAAGGCAAAAGTGCGGGCGGCGTTCTTAGAACTCGACGACGATGCCGTGCTCGAGCCGTTCAACGCCGCCGGTTTCGGACCGGTGACCGATCAAGACTACGACGCGGTGCGCGACCTTGCGCCCCTGCTGGACATCGACCTGGCGGACTACCAGTGACCGCCGACACTTTGCCGGACCCCGTCGAGGAACGGCGGGAAGAACAGTACCGGGACATCTCCCGTCGGGTGTGGATTGGCTGGGGGCGCAACAGCGCGGCCATGGGCGTCGTCGGCGTCCTGGTGCTGGTGTGCGTCTGGGCGGTGGGACTACTCGACGGCGAACGGATGATCACCGGACTGGCCGACATCGCCGACCTCCTGGGCGACATGTGGCCCCCGGACTTCACCAACATCAACCGGTGGTGGGGCCCACTGTGGGATTCGATGTCGATGAGTATCGCGGCCACCGCACTGGCGGTCCTGCTGTCGGTCCCACTCGCGCTGCTCGGGGCCCGTAACACCTCCCCGCACCCCACCGTCTACGCGGTCGCGCGCCTGGTCCTCAACACCCTGCGATCGGTGCCCGAGCTGATCATGGCGATCGTGTTCGTCGCCGCCGTCGGCTTCGGCGCCCTTCCCGGCGCCCTGGCACTGGGTATCCACTCCGCCGGCATGGTCGGAAAGTTCTTCGCCGACTCCATCGAACGCGCCGATCAAGCATCCGTCGAGGTCGCCCGCGCCGCCGGAGCCACCCGGGCACAAGTGATTCTGCACGGCATCCTGCCGCAGGTACTGCCCCAAATGGCCGACGTCACCGTCTACCGGTGGGAGCTCAACTTCCGCGCCTCGGTAGTCGTCGGCGTCGTCGGCGCCGGCGGCATCGGATTCGAGCTGATCGCCGCCCTCCGCACCCTCCAGTACCAGGAAGTCTCCGCAATCCTGCTCGTCATCCTCGCCACCGTCACCGTGGTCGACGCCCTCGGCGGAGCATTACGAAGAAGGTTCCAATGACAAACGCGTCCGCGCGCCCGGTGGTCGTCCTCACCCACCGGGTGCATCCCCAAATCCTCGACATGCTCGGCCGCGAGTGCGACGTGGTGCCGAACCAGCAAGACGACAGCCTCCCGGCATCCGAACTGAAACGCCGAGTAGCACACGCCGACGGGCTGATGGCGTTCATGCCCGACCAGATCACCGCGCAGTTTCTCGACGGTTGCCCGCGACTGCAGGTGGTCGCCGGCGCACTCAAGGGCTACGACAACATCGACGTTAGCGCCTGCACCGAGCGCGGCATCTGGCTCACCCGAGTCGAGGACTTACTCACCGAACCCACCGCCGAATTGGCAGTCGGGCTGCTGATCGGCCTCGCTCGACACGTCGCGACCGGTGACCGCACCGTGCGAGCCGGTTTCCGCGGCTGGCGGCCGGTGCTCTACGGACGCACACTCGTCGGCTCCACGATCGGCATCGTGGGCGCCGGCGTACTCGGCCGGGCCGTGGCGCAAATGCTCTCCGGATTCAATCCCCGACTTCTCTACCACGACCCCGATCCGGTGCCGTCCGCAACCGCGGCGTCGATCGGTATGGAACGGGTGGAACTCGCCGAGCTTCTGCAGCACAGCGACTCCGTGGTGGTCTGCGCCCCCCTGACGGCGGACACACTGCACCTGCTCGACCACCAGGCGATGACATCGATGCGACCCGGAGCGCTACTGGTAAACGTCGGACGAGGCTCAGTAGTACACGAAGACGCAGTGGCCCAGCTCCTGCGCAGCGGACACCTCGGCGGATATGCCGCAGACGTGTTCGAATTCGAGGACCTCTCCCGACCCGACCGCCCCAGCGGCCTGCACCCGGACCTGATGGAACTGACGAGCCATACCCTCTTCACCCCGCACCTCGGATCTGCGGTCGCGACGGCACGCTTGGCGATCGAGGAACACGCGGCGAGATCCATCCTGCAATCACTCGCGGGAAAAGTGCCCGACGGAGCCGTCAACGACCCGCGGAAACCGTCGACCTCCTCCGTTCCCGCAGTATGATCACGCCCATCAGCGACGCCGCACCCACCAAAACCAGTCCTCGGGTACCGGTGTACCTCGCCGCCGCCGACGCACTCGCCGAGCAGATCGCCAACCAGCCCGTCGGCACCCGGCTCCCCTCAGAAGACGAACTAGCCCGCACCCTGGGGGTCAGCCGGCTCACCGCCCGAGCCGTGCTGACCGAGCTGGAGAGGCGCTATCTCGTGCGCCGTCGGCAGGGCAGCGGCACCTTCATGTCCCGACGCATCGACTACACCATCAGTCGACACATCCCACCGTCCTGGAGCGCAAGCGTCCGCAAAGCCGGATTCACCCCAGACGTTCGCACCACCGGATGGCGACTCGAGACCCCACCCACCGAGGTCCGTGGCCGCATGAAAGTGGGAGCACGCAGACAACTGCTCGCACTCTCCCGTAACCGATACATCAACCACGAGCTCGTCGGCTACGCAGACACCTACCTCGACCCCCAACTCGTCCCCGATCTACCCCAGATCCTCGACCCTGCCGGCTCATTGCACGACACCCTGGCCAGCCACTACAAACTGGAACCCGAGCGCGGATGGTTCGGCGTCGCCATCGACCCGGCGCCACCCCACGTCGCCGAGCACCTCGAACTGAGCGGCCGCCCACCGGTCATCTCAATTCGGTCCCGCACCGATGCCGCCGCACGCAACCACCACCCCGTGGAACTCACGATCTCCTGGCTTCGAGCCGACGTATTCCGAGTCGAGGTCGACTTCGACACCACCTAATCAGGACGACAAACCCATCGCCCGCCCCGAATAACCGCAGTCACCAGGGGACTGCGGCCCCGGAAGGGCCGTCTTGTTTCTTGGAAGGTCGAGGGCGGAGATGCATGGTTGCTTCACGTCCACCGTTCGACGAATGCACGCACAGCGGTGTTGGCGATGTCGGGGTGTGATGCGGTCAGAAAGTGCTGCCCGCCGTCAACGATCTGGAGTTCGGCTGATGGAGATTGCGTGAACTGTGAAATTCCATGCTCGGCGTTGGCGACGGAGTACACCTGGTCGGCGGTGCCTTGCAGCCACAACACTGGGCATTTCACTTCGTTGAGGCGTGCCTCGAGGCCATCCCGGTCGCGGAGATTGATCGTGCTCGTCCGGAGTCGGCGCCGGCCCTCGTCTCCGGTGTAGTTGGCGCGGTAGGTTTTCAGCCAGAAGTTCCGTTCTTCGTCGGAGACATTCTCGCCGAAGCCGGCGCCAAGGACGGCGATAACGAAATCGTCGTCTACCACCCAGTCGTCACTGACTGGCGCCGATAGTGCATCGATGGATGGGCTGCAGAATTCTGACCCGTCCCTATCCGCCAGACTGAGGTGAGACACCCGGACTGGCTGGATGAGAGGCTGGGGCGCGACTGAAGGAGAACCCAGCATGACGATCACTGCTACCACTGCTGCGGCCGTGGAGGCCTTGCAGCCGACGCCGGTGCCGGCACAGGAGACGGTGGAATCCCCGCGGGCCGGGCGGCCGGCGCGGCGGACGTTCACCGCCGAGTACAAGCGGCGGATCGTCGCCGAGTACGACCAGGCCCCGGCCGGTGAGAAAGGCCGGGTGCTGCGGCGTGAGGGACTCTACGATTCCAGCGTCAAACAGTGGCGGGCCCAGATCGAAGCCGGAACACTGGGCAGG
Source organism: Dietzia sp. DQ11-44 (assembly GCF_014145205.1). NCBI lineage: Bacteria > Bacillati > Actinomycetota > Actinomycetes > Mycobacteriales > Dietziaceae > Dietzia > Dietzia sp. DQ11-44. Next base: position 132 of record NZ_JAALEC010000748.1, on the reverse strand, counting down.
GTGTCCAAGAAGAAGCCTCGGGAGGGCCTGTCGCCGGAACAGGCGCGCATCGCCGAACTGGAAAAGCAGATCGGCAAGCTCGAGACGGACGCGGCCCGAAAGGACGAGGTCATCGCTGATCGTGACGCCGCT
>NZ_JAALEC010000747.1:0-7225 GCF_014145205.1 Dietzia sp. DQ11-44 | reverse complement strand
ATGGGAAAAGGTGTCGCGTTCTTGGAGGCGCTCTCGAAAAAGAACACGCGGTGAGCCGGGCGGCCTGGCGCACCTGGCAGGCCGAGACCGCGCAGCTGCTGACCGCGCTGCTGGGTGTGGTGCGCGCATGTGCGCTGGTTGGCCGGTCGCGGGCAACGCACCACCGCCAGGCGAATCCGAAGCCGCGCGCCTACGGCCCGCACCCCAAAGCCCGACATCCTGCCGAGCTCAGCGACCCGGACCGCGCCGCGGTGCTGGGCGTGCTCACCAGCGACGCTTACGCCGATCTGTCGGTGGCCCAGGTGTGGGCCCGAGAGCTCGACGCGGGCCGGTATCACTGCTCGCAGCGCACAATGCACCGCATCTTGGCCGCCCAGGCGATGAACGGCGAACGCCGCAGGCAGGCTACCCATCCGCCGCGCAAGATTCCCGAGCTGGTGGCGACCGCGGCAAATGACGTCTGGTCCTGGGATATTACGAAAATGCGGGGTCCGGCCAAGGGCGTCTGGTACCACGCCTATGTCGTCATCGACATCTTCTCCCGCTACGTCGTCGGGTGGCGGATCGAGACCGTCGAGGACGGCGAACTGGCGGCTGACCTGGTCGCTGACGCCATCGCTGAGCAAGGGCGGGCACCGGGGTATCTCCACGCCGACGGGGGCGCGGCGATGACCTCGAAGCCATTGGCCTCGCTGCTGGTCGACCTGGATGTCATCCGGTCGCACAATCGGCCGCGCACCAGCAACGATAACCCCTACAGCGAGTCTCAGTTCAAGACCATGAAGTACACACCGGACTACCCGGAGCGGTTCGCCAGCATCGGTGCCGCCCGGGCATGGATGAACCGGTTCACCCACTGGTACAACCACGAACACCGGCACAGCGGGATCGGACTGCACACCCCGGCCAGCGTCCACGACGGCACCGCCGATCACATCCGCGACAAGCGGCAGCTCGTGCTCGACGCTGCCTACGCCAAGCACCCTGAACGGTTCACCCGGCGCCCGCGCCCACCCCGGCTACCAGAGAAAGTGACCATCAACGACCCCGCAGCCCGATCAGCCGAAACTAGCCAGGCTCAACCGACCACTGCACGTCTCAATTGATTTGACACGCTCCGCACCCCCCACGGGCGGCTGGGCGTCGGGGGGGCCGGTGGCACCGGGCGGCAGCGGTCGACCCGCGCGCGCCTCACCGCCGGTGCCCAGGGCATCCAGCGAGCCGGGGAGGTCGAGCGCGCCGTCGAACATCATGTGGTCCCCGCGGATCGCGACGTCGAAGTTCGTGACGAAGCGCTGCAGGGCGTCCAGGGTGGGGGCCACCTCGTCCCCGAAGCCCTCCATGTCCTCGAGCAGGACGGTCAGTGTGCGCAGTGACGGCGTCAGGCGCCCGTCCGTGGCCGAGGTGAACTGCTCGACCTGCACTGTCAGGGCGGTGGTGGTGTCCATGAGTGCGGTGATCGTCTCCCGACTGGCCGCCGCCTCCGAGACGAGGTCGGCGGACACCCGCATGCCGCGGTCGATGAGCTCGCGGCGACCGGCGAGCGAGGCGTTGACCCGGTCCAGGGCGAGGATCGTCCGGTCGATCTCGTCGCGGTTCGCCTCGTACAACTCCAGGGCGCGGTCCCCACGCTCCCGGATGCGCCCGATCTCCTCACCTCGCCCGTCCAGGGCCACGGTGAGCTCCTCCATCACCGAGCCGAGCTGCGCGATCCCACTCCCGTTGAGCAGCAGTCCCAGCGAGGCGAGGCTGGACTCGAGATCCGGACCGACGCCGGTGTGCACCCGCGGAACGACCCCCGTGTCCTCGAGTAGTGCACCGGTCGCGGGCGCCGCCGGCGGGGTGAGCGCGATGAACGGGCTGCCGAGGGCGGTGGGCAAGCGGATCTCGGCGAAGACGCCGGCGGGGACGCCGGAGTCACCCTCGAGGCGGACGCCGATCACGGCCTCGGTTCCGTCGGTGCCGACGCTGCGGACCCGGCCGACGAGGCGTCCCCCGTAGCGGACCTCCGCTCCGGGTGCGAGCCGGTCGGCGCGCTCGAACCGCATCTCCACGTCCGCCGAGCCCTCCCCGGTGTCCATCCCCAGGGGAACAGACTGGAGTGCGAGTTGTGGCGTGTTCACGGCCACCATCGCCGCACCCCCGAGCAGTGCCACCCCGAGGAGGGCCACGAGTCCGCGCACCAGGTGCGGACGGGTTCTGGTCTCACGCATGGCTCTCATCCACCCCCCGCGACTCGTTCGAACGCCCCGACCAGGCCGATCGGGTCACTCTGTTCGACCGGGAACATGAGCGGGTTGGTCAGGCCGGCGCCCGTGCACAGTGGGAGCGGCTCACGCCGGCAGAGCTCGCGGCCACGGGCGAAGTGGGTGATGTTGGACGAGACGTTGAGGCGGATGCGCGCGCGACCGTCGGGTCCGATCCCGGCCGCGAGGTTCTCCATCATCACCGGGTACAGATCCAGGAACTCCGCGAAGTCCGCGCGGTGGCGGGCGTACAACGCCGTCACCTCGCGGGTCGCGGTGGTCGTCCCGGTGATGTCGTCCCCGCGCGCGGCGACGAACGCGTCGAGTTCGTCGAGGATCACACGGAGGTCCTCCGCCGGGGCCGCCACGTCGATCTGGTCGTCCCGGAGCTGCCGACCCAGGTCGTCGAGTCCCAGCACGAGGTCGCGCATGGTCTGGTCGCGACCGCCCGCGGCGTCCATCAGCACCGCGAGCTCGGTGACGATCGCGTCGAGATCCTCGGCCCGGTCCCCGCCCACCGCCGAGACCGTGGACAGGTTCCTGATGGCCCGGCTCAGCGTCTCCCCCCGGCCGTCGAGGGCCTCGGCCCCCCGGTCGAGACCACGTGCCACCTCGTCGGCTCCGGGCGAGAACGCCGAGCTCAGGGTGTCCAGGCTGGAGACGAACTCGTCGAAGTCGAGGGGTGCCCGCGTCCGCTCGGCCGGGATCACCCCGTCGTCCGGGAACGCCGGCCCGCCCACGTAGGCGGGGGTGAGCTCGACGAACCGGTCGGCGATGACGGCCGGGTTCATCACCACAGCCCCCACGTCCGCGGGCAACCGCGTACCGGGCTCCAGTGAGAGCCGCACCCGTGCGAGGTCCCCCGTCGGCTCGACCTTCTCCACGATCCCCACCTCGACCCCCACGATCCGGACCTGCGAACCGACGTACACGCCCTCGGCGGAGGCGAACTCGGCCGTGATCACCTGGCGACCGCCGTCTCCCCGGGCGCCGGAGAGCAGAGAGGCCAACACCAGGACGGTGGCGAGGGCGGTGACGAGGATCGCGACGACCCTGGTCCGGCTCACACGTCTCAGTTGCATCCGTCCATCACCCCCAGGGCGCAGAGCGCCGAATCCGGGATCGGGCCGGTCGGTGTGGCGACATCCGTCCACGGGCCGTTCCCGGCCGCGTCCGTGACCGCGCGGAGTCCTGGTGGCATCCGGGTGAGCACCTCGTCCATCGCGTCGATGTTCCTCTGGTAGGTCTCGCTGATCGAGCGCATGTTGCCCAGCACGCGGTCCACGTCCTCGGCCTCCTCGTCGAGCAGCACCCGCACCCGGGTCGCGAGATCCTCCAGGGACGACACGAGGGAGCTGAGCGCCTCACGACGCTGGGTGAGCACGGTGACCAACACGAGTGACTGGTCGGTCAGAGCTCGGATACCCGCCTCCTGCGAGACGAGGACCCCGGTCAGTTCGCGGGTCGTGGTGACCACCCCGGACATCCGCGCGTCCTCGCGGGCGAGGAGACCCAGGGCCGCGGAGACGTCGTCGATCGACTGACCGGCGGCCCCGGCGTCCTGCGGCAGGATGCTGTCCAGGCTGTCGATCATCGCGCTGACGGCCCTCGTGTCGAGCTCCTCGGCCAGGTCCGTGACCGCTCCCCCGATGTCGTCGATCATGTACGGCGACGTGGTGCGTTCCACCCCGATCCGCCGGTGCGGGCCGAGGTCCCCCCCGCCCGCCGGCGTGACCTCGAGGAACCTGTTCCCGAGGATCGACTTGAGACCGATCGTGGCGGTGCTCGCCTCGCCCAGGTCCTGGCCCCGGTCGAGCCGGAACCCCACCACCGCCAGCCCGTGCTCCAACGTCAGGGAGTCCACGCGGCCACTGGGCACGCCGGCCACCAGGACCGGGTCCCCCGTCCGTACCCCCCCGGCGTTGGCGAACTCGGCCGCGTAGTGGTCGGTGCGCAGGACGTACCAGAGTCGGAGCAGGGCCATGCTCGCCGCGAAGACCGCGATGACCAGCAGGATCGATGTGGCTCCCACGAAGACGGTGTTGCCGCGACGGGTGTGCCTCGGGTCGCGGACGAGGTCGACCAGACTCTCCCGCACCATGGTGATCGGACTCATCGGCACGCCCCCGAGTTCCGGTAGCCGAACAGGCTGGTCTCCCAGTCGTCCCACTTGACCGTGAAGTTGCACATGTAGAGGGCCAGGAAGCCACCCTTCTGAGCCTGGGCGTTGACCTCCCGGGCGAACAGCGGGGCCTTGCCCATCGCGGTGTCGAACGCCGGGGTGTTGGGGATCCACCCGTCGGTCGTGTGACGAGCGGCGTCCACGCTCGCGCGGAGATCCGGATCGGTCTCGCGGAGCATCGAGGCCAGTGTCGCGGTGGCCGCGTCCCCGCGCTCGATGAGCACCGCGAGGTCGTTCCCGCCGCCGTCCGCGAGCGCCCCGGAGACGGTGTCGAGTCCCCTGACCAGCCGCTGGAGGTCCTCCTCCCGCTCGGTGAGCGTGGTGTTGAGCGCCGTGATGTTGTCCGCGAGCCGGGTGTACACGTCCTGCCTGCCGACGATGTCCCGGCTCAGCAGCGCCAGGCGGGCGAGCAGGACGTCCATGGCACCCGGTTCGCCCTGGAACGCGGCGACCACGGTGCGCGAGAGGGTGTTGACCTCGTCCGGCCGCACCGCCTCGAACAGCGGCTTGAACCCGTTGACGAGCGCGGTGAGGTCCACGGGATCGGTGGTGGCCTCCAGCGGGATGCGCGTCCCCTCCGGCAGCGGGTCGGCACCGCCGACGGCCGGTCCGCCGTCCTGTGGGGAATCGAGGGAGAGATAGCGGATGCCCAGCATGTCCCCGTAGCGGACCGACGCGCGCGCGCCACTCGCGACCGGCGCCGAGCGCTCGACCTCGAAGTCGACGACGGCGATCGTCTCGCCCAGGGGGCCGACCTCCCGCCCGACTCCGAGCACCCTGCCCACGCGGACGCCGGCGACCGTGACCTCGGAGCCCGGGCCGAGCCCGCCGACGTCGGTGAACTCGGCGCCGTACGCCCGCGCTCCCCAGCCGATCGGCCCGCCAGATCGACCACCGGGCCCCGGCCCGCGGGGAGTTGGAAGACCATGTCAGTGGTATCCGGGTTCCGACGTCGACTCGGCCGCCGGGTCAGACACCCGTGGAGCCGTGCTCCGAGCGGAGCGCGCCCTTGACCACCTTGCCGCTGGCGTTGCGCGGCAGCTCCTCCACGTGCACGAGGTGCTTGGGCAGCTTAAAGCCGGCCAGTTTGTCGCGTAGCCACCCGGTCAGCTCGTCGAGGGTGATGTCCGCGCGGCCCTCCTCCTCGTGCTGGGCGACCACCGCGACGGGCACCTCGCCCCACTTCTCGTCCTTGCGACCGATCACCGCGACCTCACGGATCCGGGGGTGGCCGGCGATGACGTTCTCGACCTCGGCGCAGTAGATGTTCTCACCGCCGGAGATGATCATGTCCTTCTTGCGGTCCACGACGTAGACGAAGCCCTCGTCGTCCATCCGGACCAGGTCACCGGAGTGGAACCAGCCACCCTCGAAGGCCTCCGCGGTCTCCGCGGGCTTGTTCCAGTAGCCGGACATGGTGGTGGGTCCGCGGTAGACGATCTCGCCCACCTCGCCGGGACCGACCGGCTCCCCGAACGCGTCGATCACACGGGCCTGCAGGGTGGGGATGACCTTGCCGACCGACCCGAGTTTGCGGATCGCGTCGTCACCGTCGAGCGCACAGGTGATGGGGCTCATCTCGGTCTGGCCGAACACCGCGCAGTTGAGGGCGTCCGGGAACGTCTCGGACATGGCGCGCAGGATCGTGTCCGTGGACGGGGCCGCACCCCACGAGATGTTGCGCAGCACGAGCGTCCGCGGGCGGGCCTTCTGCTCGGCGCAGACGGCCTGCCACTGCACCGGCACGAGGAAGACGCTGGTGATCCGCTCCGCCTCGAGGGTGTCGAGCAGGGCGGACGGGTCGAAGGCCTGCAGGGGGTGGACCACCGTGACGCCGCCGAGCTGGAGACTCGGGGCGATCGAACCGAGCGCCGCGATGTGGAACATCGGGGCCGCGCACAGTGCGCGCCCCTCCTCGTCGAAGAGCCGGAACACCCGGATACAGGTCAGGGACTGGGCGGTGAGGTTCTCGTAGGAGAGCATCGCGCCCTTGGGCCGACCCGTGGTGCCCGAGGTGTACATGATGAGGGCGGTGGAGTCCTCCGGGACGTCGACCGGCGGATGCGGTTCGCCCTCCTCGGCCAGCGCGTCGGCGAAGGTGGTCTGGTCCTCCGTTCCGGACTCGCCCCCGATGACGATGTGGTCACCCGGCTCCTCACCCTGGGCACGGATCGCCCCGACGAGCGGGGCGAGCAGGGCGTCGGTGACGACGACCTTCGGCGCGCAGTCGCTCACCAGGTAGGCCAGCTCGGCCGGGGTGAGGCGGAAGTTCACCGGCACCGCGATGGCACCCAACCGGTTGATGCCGAGCACCGCCTCGACGAACTCCGGGTTGTTGAGGGTGATCAGCATGACCCGATCACCCCTGGCGACCCCACGACGGGCCAGCGCGTCGGCGAAGAGACCGCTGCGCTCGTGTAGCTGCGACCAGGTGGTGGTCTGGCCGAGGTAGCGGAGCGCCTCGCCGTCGGGGTTCATCTCGGCGTGGGTGGCCACCCACGTGTTCCAGTGGTTGCGACGGGCGGCGTGGAGTTCCGCGACGGGGTCCATGGTGGCGGTGGTCATGATTCGGCCTTTCGTGGGCGGTGAGGGTGGAGGACCGGGTCAGGAGAATTCGGGGCGTCTCTTCTCGAGGATCGAGGCGACCCCTTCGGCGAAGTCGTCGGACACCAGGAGCTCGCACTGTCCCTCGTGCTCGCGGGCCAGCGCGGCGTCCAGCTCGGCGAGTGTGGCCCCGGTGACCGACTTCTTGGTGAGTTCCAGCGCGCGGCGGGGGCCGCGGGCCAGCCGGCGGGCG
>NZ_JAALEC010000746.1:0-3165 GCF_014145205.1 Dietzia sp. DQ11-44 | reverse complement strand
CGCAGTGGCCCGTGAGGGCGAGGCGGTGGCGTCCTTCCTGTCGGGTGCCGGGGGAGTGGGTCGCGTGACCGTGTCGCCGGCGCCGGGGGACGGGCCCACGGTGGTGAGCGCGGTGCTGTCCGGCGACGACGCCGAGTCCAGACGCACGCTGGACGAGCTCCGTGAGGCCCTGCCCCCGCCCGGCGAGGGCGTCGAGAGGCAGCTGACCGGCCGGGCCGAGGTGCTGCGTGAGGACGACCTCATCGCCCGGGAGGATCTCACCCGCGCCGAGCTCATCGCCGTCCCGGTCACCCTCGTCCTGCTCGTGCTGTTCTTCGGCTCCGTGGTGGCCGCCGCGGTCCCGGTCGCGATCGGCGTGCTCGCCATGCTCTCGTCGTTCGTCGTCCTGTCCGGCCTGGTGCACGTGATCGACGTGTCCGTGTTCGCCCTCAACCTGGTGATCGGCCTGGCGCTGGGGCTCTCGATCGACTACAGCCTCCTCGTGGTGACCCGGTTCCGCGAGGAACTGGCGAACGGCGCGGACCCACCTGAGGCCGTCGCCCGCACGATGCGCCGGTGCCGGAGGACGATCGTCATCTCGGCGGTGACCGTCGGCCTGTGTCTGGCCGCGCTCACGGCGGTGGACACGCCCTACCTGAGATCCATGGCGATGACCGGTGTCGCGGTCGTGGTGCTGGTCGCCACCCTCACCCTGGTGGTCCTGCCCCCGGTCCTGCGGGTCCTCGGTCGGCGGATCGACGCGTGGTCCGTGCGACGGGTCGACCCGACCCGCCCCGGCCGTTCGGTGACGGCGATGCTCGGGGTGTCGCGCCGGCACCCGGTGGCGGTGGCGCTGGGGGTGTCGGCGCTCCTGTTGATCCTGCTGACGCCCGCGTTCGGCCTCCGGCTGGGCACTCTCGACGACAGGGTCCTGCCGAAGGACGCCCCGTCCAGGGTGGCCGCGGAGCGACTGCGCGACGAGCGTCCGGACCTCGGATCCGATCCCCTGGTGATCCTCGCGGACGGGGTCGATCCCGGGGTGTTGGCGGAGCGGGTGTCGCGTATCGACGGAGTGGCGGCGACGCGGGGACCGGATGAGACCCTGTCCGACGGGCTCGTGGTGGGTCCCGGTGACCCCGACCTGAGGCGGGGCTCCGTCGCGGCGGTGGAGGTGGTGACGGCCCCGGGTCTGACGCAACCGGAGCAACAGGACCTCGCCGAGCGTGTCCGCGAGGTGGTGGCACCCGCGCCGGTGGCGGGAACCTACTCCGACGACGTCGACACCCGCCAGGCGATCAGTGACCGGGCGCTCCCGGTCGCCCTGCTCGTCATGGCGGTGGTCCTGCCCCTGGTCTTCCTGCTGACCGGTGGCGTGCTGGTCACCCTCAAGACGCTGGTCATGGCGGCGCTGAGCCTCACCGCGACCTTCGGCGCGATGGTCCTGGTCTTCCAGGAGGGGTATCTCGCCGACCTGGTGGGCGTGACGGCCACGGGGGTGGTGGACAGTTCCTCGCCCCTACTGATGGCGTGCCTGGCCTTCGGACTGTCGATGGACTACCAGTTGTTCCTGCTCTCCCGGGTCCGCGAGGAGTACGACCGCCACGGCGACACCACCCGGGCCGTGGTCGACGGGGTCTCCCGCACCGCCCCGTGGTGGGGGCGGCGGCGGTGCTCGTGGCGGTGGTGTTCCTCGCCATCGGTACCTCGGGGATCAGCGTGGTCCGGCTGCTCGGGCTCGGATTGGCGCTCGCCGTGCTGGTGGACGCGTTCGTCATCAGGCTGCTGCTCGTCCCGAGTGCGATGCTCCTGCTCGGCGAGGCCAACTGGTGGGCTCCACGGCCGCTACGGGCCGTGTTCGACCGCCTGCGGATCCGGGAGGGTTCGTCGTAGGTTCGGGTCATGATCCTGGACGACCTCCGTGCCCGCCTCGACACCGCCTCCGTGCTCACGGACGCGGACGTGCTCGAGGGATACCGCCAGGACTGGGCCAAGGCCCCGGCCCCGGGGATGCCGCTCGCCGTGGTGCGCGCGCGGTCGACCGGGGACGTGCAGGAGGTCATGCGCTGGGCGAGTGCGCACGGCGTGCCGGTGGTCCCGCGGGGGGCCGGTTCGGGGCTGTCCGGGGGAGCGACGGCGGTCGAGGGCGGGATCGTGCTGTCCACCGAGCTCATGCGCGACATCGACGTCGACCCGGTCACCCGCACCGCGACAGTCCAGCCGGGTCTGCTCAACGTCGAGGTCAAGCGGGCCGTCGCCGAGCACGGACTCTGGTATCCGCCGGACCCCTCGTCGTACGAGATCTGCTCGATCGGCGGCAACATCGCCACCAACGCCGGCGGTCTGTGCTGCGTGAAGTACGGGGTGACGACCGACTACGTCCTCGGGATGACGGTGGTGTTGGCCGACGGCACCGCGGTGCGACTGGGCGGCGCGCGGCTCAAGGACACCGCCGGGTTGAGCCTGACCAAGCTCTTCGTGGGGAGCGAGGGCACGTTGGGGGTGGTCACCGAGATCATCGTGCGGCTCATCCCCGAACAGCCGCCCCGTTCCACCGTGGTGGGGATCTTCCCGGACGTGGTGGCGTGCAGCGACGCCGTCCTGGCCGTCACCCGCCGGATCCGCCCGGCGATGCTCGAGTTCATGGACAACGTCTCGATCCGGGCCGTCGAGGCGGACCTGAGGATGGGCCTGGACACCTCGGCCGGTGCGATGCTGCTGGCCCAGTCCGACCTCACCGGACCCGACCGCGCGGCCGAGACGGAGTTCATGGCCGAGGCGTTCCGCACCCACGGCGCGAGCGAGGTGTTCGCGACCGACGATCCCGAGGAGGGGGAGCAGTTCACGGTCGCGCGTCGGGCCGCGTTCACCAGCCTGGGCAAGACCGGGACGCTGCTCCTCGAGGACGTCGGCGTGCCGTTGCCCGCGCTTCCCGAGCTGGTCGCCGGGATCGAGGAGATCTCGGCCCGGCGTGATGTGCCGATCGCCCTGGTCGCCCACGCCGGTGACGGCAACACGCACCCGATCATCGTGCTGGCCGACGACGACCCGGACCGCGCCCACCGGGCCCAGGCGGCGTTCGGTGAGGTGATGGACCTGGCGATCGGGATGGGCGGGACGATCACCGGCGAACACGGCGTGGGACGACTCAAGGCGCCGTGGCTGCCCGCCCAGCTGGGCGAGGACGTG
>NZ_JAALEC010000745.1:0-4754 GCF_014145205.1 Dietzia sp. DQ11-44 | reverse complement strand
TGAAGGAGATGAAGTGCAGCAGGTTGCGGGCGAGCTTCATCCGGGTGCCCGCGCCCACCTCGCCGGCGTGGACCGGCATCGCGGCCCACAGGGCGAACACGGGCTTGCAGGCCTCGTAGACCTCGCGGGGTCCGCCCACCATCACCGCGAGCTCGCCCTTCTCGGCGCCCGGTGCGCCCCCCGAGACCGGCGCGTCCACCAGGTGCACCCCGTGGGTGGCGCACGCCTCCGCGAGCTCTACGGCCGTGGAGTCGGAGATGGTGGAGTGGACCGCGATCACCGTCCCCGGCGCCGCCGTGCCCAGGATCCCGTCGGGACCCTGGACGACGTCCCGCACCTGGGCGTCGTCGAGCACCGTCACCGAGACCAGTCGTGCGGTCCGGGCCACCTCGGCGGGCGTCGCGGCGGCGGTGGCCCCCTCGGAGACGAACGGTTCGGCGGCCTCGGGACGGACGTCGCAGACCACCAGTCCGCCGGGCCACGACAGCAGCCGCCGGGCGATGGGCGCTCCCATGTTCCCCAGCCCGATGAACCCCACGGGCGCGGGGGAGTGCTCGGGTGACCCCGGCCCGATGGGAGAGGCTCCCGGGTCCTGCCCCGCGCTGCCGGCCGGCTGCCCGCTCACGACCTGATGACCTGTCCGCCGTCGACGTTGAAGATCTGGCCGGTGATCCACGACGCCTCATCCGACAGCAGGAACAACAGCATTCCCACCAGGTCCTGGGGCTGACCCATCCGCTTGAGGGGGAGCTTGTCGACCATGTCCTTGACGATGGACTGCGGGGTGGTGGTGCGGTTGGCCTCGGTGTCGATCGGGCCGGGCGCGATGGCGTTGATGCGGATGTCCGACCCGCCCAGCTCGGTGGCCAGCTGCTGGGTCAGGCCGTTGACGCCCACCTTGGCCAGGCCGTAGAAGCCGGAGTAGAGCCACGCGGCGGTCGAGGACTGGTTGACGATCGCGCCACCGCCGGCCGCCGCCATCTTCTCCCAGCAGGCGCGGACCATGAGGAGCTGGCCGTTCATGTTGACCTGCATGAACTTCTGGTAGTAGTCCCACGGCACCGTGATGAGGAAGTCGAGCTTCATGCCGCCGAAGATCGCGGCGTTGTTGACCAGCATGTCCAGCCGGCCGTACTTCTCCACGGTCGCCTCGGCGCACGCGTCGGCCGAGTCCGGGTCCGAGACGTCGGTGTGCTGGAAGAAGGCCTCGCCGCCGGCGGCGACGATCTCCGCCGCCACGCGTTCGCCCTCGGTGTCCGAGACGTCGGCCACCACGACCTTCGCGCCCTCGGCGGCGAGCGCCTTGGCGTACTCCTCGCCGATTCCGCCGGCCGCGCCGGTCACGATCACGGACTTGCCGTCAAAACGTCCCATGTCTGTATTCTCTGCTTCCTTGGTGTGGCTTGATATGGCGTGATGCGGGTGGTGGCTCGGGTGCGGGCGGCGCGTCAGGCCGGGGTGGCCACGGACTTGGTCTCGAGGTACTCCTCGAAGCCCTGGCGGCCCATCTCACGGCCGATGCCCGACTGCTTGTAGCCGCCGAAGGGCACGTCGGCGCCGTACCAGACGCCGCCGTTCACCCCGAGCGTTCCGGTGCGGATGCCCGCCACGACCCTCTCGACGCGGCCGAGGTCGGCGCCCCAGACGGCGCCGGAGAGGCCGTAGGGGGAGTCGTTGGCGATCCGGACCGCGTCGTCGTCGCCGTCGTGGGGGATGACGACGAGGACGGGGCCGAAGATCTCCTCCCGGGCCACCCGCGCGGAGTTGTCGAGTCCGGAGATCAGGGTGGGCTCCACCCAGAAGCCCTTGGCCTTGTCCTCGCCGGAGGGGCGCCCGCCGCCGATCTCGACGGTGCCGCCCTCCTCGACGGCCAGTGCGATGTACCCCTCGACCCGCTCGCGCTGCAGTTCGGAGATCAGCGGACCGCACAGGGTGCCGGGGTCGGTGGGGTCGCCCGGTGCGAAGGCCGCCATGGCGCCCTTGGCCGCCTCGACGGCCTCGTCGTACCTCTCGCGGGGCACCACCAGTCGGGTGGTGAGGGCGCACCCCTGGCCGGCGTGGGTACAGGCGTTGAGGGCCGTCATGAAGCAGGCGGCGTTCAGGTCGGCGTCGTCCAGCACGACCGCGGCGGACTTGCCGCCCAGCTCGAGGAAGACCTTCTTGAGGGTCTCCGCCGCGGCCACCATGATCTTCTTGCCGGTGGCGGTGGACCCGGTGAACGAGACGAGGTCCACGCGCGGGTCGGTGGTCAGCAGGGCGCCCACCCCGTGGTCCGAGGACGAGACCACGTTGAGCACGCCCGCGGGGATGTCGGTCTCCTCGGCGGCGATCCGGGCCACGGCCGCGGCGATGAGCGGGGTGTCGGGTGCGGGCTTGAGCACCACGGTGCAGCCCGCGGCCAGCGCGGGCCCGATCTTGGCCAGGTTGATCTGGTTGGGGAAGTTCCACGGGGTGATGGCTCCGACCACGCCGATCGCCTCCCGGCGCACCGAGCGATGGGAGCGCACCCCCATCACCTCGGACTCGCCCAGCTCCTCGACCCACTGGTAGGCGTCGACGAGGTCGGCGAGCCAGCCCAGGTCGGCCACGGGGCCCTCCAGCTGGGGCCCGGTGGTGAACATGTGGGGGGCGCCCACCTCGGCGATGGTCAGTGCGCGCAGCTCCTCGGTGTGGGACTGCAGAGCATCCCGGAGTTGCCGCAGACACGCCGCACGGAAGGCATGATCGGTGGACCACGTGGTGGTGTCGAACGCGGTTCGGGCCGCCTCGATGGCGGCGTCCATGTCCTCGGGGCGGGCGTCGGCGGCGCGGCCGATCAGGTCCTCCGTGGCGGGGTTGAGGACGTCGAACGTGCCGCCCCCGGAGGCCGGGCGCAGCTCGCCGCCGATGAGGAGCGGGGCGTCGTAGGTGGTGCTCGTCGTCACGGGGGGCCTTCCGTCGGGTGCGGGTGGACAACTGTCTAGACGATAGTCCGGCGAGTGGTGTACTGTCCAGACACATGTCCAGTGACGTTCGTTTCGAATCCACGCGAAGGCGCCTCAACGGCCAGCAGGCAGAGACCGTCGACCGCCTCACCAGCGCCGCGGTGGAGGTGTTGCGCGAGAAGGGGCCGGGCGGGCTCGCGGTCCGGGCCGTGGCCTCGAGGGCCGGCGTCGCCCCGGCCACCGCGTACACCTACTTCTCGTCCAAGGGCCACCTCATCGCCGAGGTGTTCTGGCGACGCCTGCGTGACCACGTCACCGAGGGCGCCGGCAGCGGCACCACGGTGGACAGGGTGGTGGCGGTCCTGCGGGACGTCGCGATGTTGGTCGCGGACGAGCCCGAGCTCTCCTCTGCGGTCACCGCGGCCCTGTTGGGCGACGACCCGGAGGTGTCCCACCTGAGGATCCGGATCGGCGCGGACATCCGACGCCGCCTGACGGCCGCGCTGGGTGACGAGGCCGACGACGAGGTGATCGACGCCCTGGAGATGGTCTACGCGGGCGCGCTCGTCCGCGCGGGCATGGGCTATGGCTCCTACTCCGACATGGCGGACGCCATCGAGTCCGCCGCCCGACTCATCCTGAGGTGACCTGAGACATGACCACCGCGACTCCAGCCCCGCTCGTGTTCAGCCCGTATGACTACGCCGTACACGAGGATCCGTACCCGTTCTACTCCCGGTTGCGGGCCGAGGCCCCCGTCTACCACAACCCGGATCTCGACTTCTGGGCGCTGAGCAAGCACGCCGACGTCCGTGAGGCCTTCCGTGCGCCCGACGTGTTCTCCAACGCGATGGGGGTCTCCCTCGACCCGGCGGCGTACGGACCGCACGCCTACAAGACGATGTCCTTCCTGGCGATGGACGACCCGAGGCACGCCCGGCTGCGCAAGCTCGTGAGCAAGGGCTTCACCTCCCGACGGGTCGACGCGCTCTCCGAGGGGATCGAACGGATCTCGCGGCAGTACTGGGACGAGTGCCTCGACAGGTCTCGGGACGGCGGCGAGTTCGACTTCGTCCAGGACTACGCGGGCAAGCTGCCGATGGACGTCATCTCCGACCTCATGGGGGTGCCGGAGTCGGATCGCGACGAGCTCCGCCGGCTCGCGGACCTCGTCATGCACCGCGAGGAGGGCGGTCAGGACGTGCCCGAGGACTCGATGGTCGCCGCCTTCGACCTCATCGCCTACTACCAGGGCATGGTCGCCGACCGGCGGAAGCAGCGGACCGAGGATCTCACCTCGGCACTCATCGACGCCGAGATCGACGGGGAGAAGCTGGACGAGGACGAGATCCTGTCCTTCCTCTTCCTCATGGTGGTGGCGGGCAACGAGACCACCACCAAGCTGCTCGCCAACGCGATGTTCTGGGGCCACGAGTACCCCGACCAGTCGCGACTGGTGATCGACGACCCGGAGCGGGTGACCGACTGGGTCGAGGAGACCCTGCGCTACGACACCTCCAGTCAGTTGGTCCTGCGCACCACGACGCAGGAGGTCACGGTCCGCGACGTCACCATCCCGGCCGACCAGAAGGTGCTCCTGCTCATCGGCGCGGCCAACCGCGACGAGGAGGTGTTCGAGGACTCCGGGGCCTTCCTCCTGGGCCGGGACACCTCCGCGAGCCTGAGCTTCGGCCAGGGGCCGCACTTCTGCCTCGGCGCGCACCTCGCGCGACTCGAGGGGCGGATCGCGCTCGACCAGATCTCGCGGTCCGTCACGGGGTACGAGATCCTGCCCGGCGCCGAGCGCGTGCACTCCTCCAACGTGCGTGG
>NZ_JAALEC010000744.1:0-5685 GCF_014145205.1 Dietzia sp. DQ11-44 | reverse complement strand
AAGACGCCGTGGCGGCGGGCGGCTACCGAGGAGTCGCACAGGCGCGCGAGCGAGACGTCAGGCGCGGGAGCGCCTGCAGGTCGCCGCGAACCGAGGGCCGGGGGCTGGCGGCGGGTCTCGACTCCGCCTACTTCCTCGGCCTAGGCAGCTCCCTCGTCCGCGGCGCCAGTCCCCACTGGTGGCGGCCCAGCCGGGAGGGCGGGAGCAGTGCGTCGAAGTCGGGGAGCCCGTCGTCCGCCAGGACATCACCGGAGATCGCCACGCTCACTACGCGGCCCAGGAGCATCGCACTGGTGCCGAGGTCGATCACGTCATGGCGCACGCACTCGAACGCGATCGGCGCCTCGGCCACCCGCGGCGCCGACACCACCTCGGAGGGCTCGGCGGTCAGGCCGGAGAGGACGAACTCGTCGACCTCCGGGCCGACCGGGGCCGAGGTGGCGTTGATGAGCTCCATCAGCGACTCGGTGCCGATGTTCACCACGAACTCCCCGGTCTCGACCACGTTGCGGTACGTGTCCTTGCGGCCGATCGAGGTGACCGAGAGGATCGCGGGGTCGGCGCAGGCCACGGTGAAGAACGAATACGGCGCGAGGTTCGACACCCCGGCGGCGGAGACGCTCGAGACCCAGGCGATGGGCCGGGGAGTGACCGATGCCGTGAGCAGGGCGTACAAGCCCTTGGCCGGGGGATCGTCCGGTGTGTGGATGGTGCGCATCTCGCCATTGTCCCGCCGTCTCGGGGGGAGTGACGTGATCCCGGTCACAGCTGCTCTAGCCTGGGGCGGCGAGTACATGACGGTGAGCGGGGCGGGCGAGAGGGGCCGGGGACGATGACGGAGACGAGGGTCCGGATTCCACTGCGGGACCAGCTGTGGCTGATGATGGACCGCCCGGACAATCTCATGTACATCAACTCGGTGATGTGGTTCGCCGAGGTCCCCGACTGGGACGCGGTCACCGAGGCGATCGCGTCGCGGATGGTCGAACCCCACCCGGTGTTCCGCCGGGTCCCGGTGCGACGGGGCCGACGGTGGTACTGGCAGGACGATCCCGACTTCGACATCTCCCGCCATCTGGTCCGACGGCGCCTTCCCTCGCCGGGCGGGCGCGCCGAGGCGGAGGCGCACGTCGCCGAGCAGATGGGGCTGCAACTCCCCGACGACCGCCCCATCTGGCGCGCCGAGTTCATCGAGGGCTACCACGGTCACGGTGGCGACCGGGAGGGGGCGCTCCTGCTGTTCCGCGTCCAGCACGGGATGGTCGACGGGATCCGTTTGACCCAGCTGGTCCTGGGGTTGTGCGACCGCGACGACGACGACCCGCTGCCCAACGTGGGTCGGGAGCTGTCCTCATCGGGCGGCGGTGTCCTGGGCGCGGTGGGCCAGGCCGGGGCAGGGCTGGCCAAGGACACGCTCGGCATCGCCCGCGGCCTCGCGGGCGCCACGATCAGATTCCCCGTGACGATGGCGCGACTGACCAGGGACGTGGTGGCCCCGGGCGGGGAGCTGTCCCGGGTGCCCACGCGTGTCGTGGAATCCCTCGCCGACACCATCGATCCCACCAACATGACGACCAACACCTACCGCTCGGTCTTCCGCCTGCTGTTCGAGCCCCGTTCCCCCGAGCTGTCGTGGAGTGGCCACGCCCACGCCCGGAAGAAGGTCTCCTGGGTCACCGGGGTGGACCTCGCGGCCGTCAAGAGGGTGGCGGCGGAGCACGACACCACCGTCACCTCGGTGATGATCGCCGCGGTGTCCAAGGCGCTCACCCGGTACCTCGACGCCCGCGGTGACCGACGGGTCTCCGACATGAACCTCATGGTGCCGGTCTCGCTGACACCGAGCACCGACGACCTCCCGGAGGAGCTGGGCAACCACATCACTCTCATCCTCATGCGCCTGCCGCTGGGGATCGACGACGCGGACGAACTCATCGAGGCCATCACCACGTCCATGACCCGGGTGCGCTACTCGTTCGAGCCACACATCACCTTCGCCACCATGCTCGGCGTGGCCGTCACCCCCACCGCGGTGCAGCACGCGGTGGTCGACCTGTTCGCCAACAAGACCGTCGGCCAGCTCACCTCGGTACCCGGTCCGGTCTCCGAGGTGCGGCTCGCGGGAACCCCGGTCGAGGGCATGCTCGGCTGGGTGCCGATGAGTGGCGACCAGGCGCTCGGGATCTGCATCTTCAGCTATGACGGCACGGTGTCCGTGGGGATCGCCACCGATGCCGAGCTCGTGCCGGACCCGGGCCGGGTCGCCGAGATGATCGAGGGTCAGTTCGCGACCTTCGACGGCTGGGAGGCCCCGGCCTGAGGACTGCCGTCGACGCGCCTCTCCTCACCAGGCGAGTGGTCCCCGGTAGTCGTGGCGAACCGGGAGAACCCCCGTGATGTCGGTCACACCTGTTCTAGCCTGGAGTGGAGCGCAGATGGCTCGGTGGTCGATCGCGGCTGGGGGGAAGGGTCGGGGACGATGGGGGAGAGGACGAGGGTCAGGATTCCGCTGCGGGATCAGTTGTGGTTGCACATGGACCGCCCCGACAACCTCATGTACATCACGTCGCTGGTGTGGTTCTCGGAGATCCCCGACTGGGACGCGGTCTCCGAGGCGATCGCGTCGCGGATGGTCGAACCCCACCCGGTGTTCCGCCGGGTCCCGGTTCGCGAGGGCAGGCGGTGGTACTGGGAGGACGATCCCGACTTCGACCTCTCCCACCACCTGATCCGCGGGCGGCTCCCCGCGCCGGGCGGGCGGGCCGAGGCCGAGGCGTACGTCTCCGAGCAGATGAGCATCCAGCTCCCTGACGACCGCCCCTTGTGGCGGGCCGAGTTCCTCGAGGGCTACCACGGCCACGGCCACGAGGCCGGGCGGGAGGCCGGGCGGGAGGGTGCGCTGGTCCTGTTCCGGGTCCAGCACGCGATGGTCGACGGCGTCCGGCTGACCCAGTTGGTCCTGGGTCTGTGTGACAGCGATGACGACATCCCGCTGCCCCGGGTGGGCCGGCCCCTCTCCCCTGGTGGAGACGGGATCCTCCGGACGGTCGGCCGCGCCGGGGTGGGGATGGTCCGGGACTCGGTCGGTATCGCCCGCGGTCTCGCCGGCGCCACGGTCACGTTCCCGTGGACCCTCACGCGGCTGGTCAGGGCCGTGGTGGCCCCGGGCCGCGGGGTCACCAGGGTGCCCACGCGCGTCGTGGAATCCCTGGCCGACACCATCGACCCCACCAACAGGACGACCAACACCTACCGTGCGACCTTCCGGCTGCTGTTCGAACCCAGATCGCCGGAGCTGTCGTGGAGTGGCCACGCCCACGCCCGGAAGAAGGTCTCCTGGATCGCCGGGCTGGACCTCGCGGCGATCAAGAGGGTGGCGAAGGCGCACGACACCACGGTCACCACCGTGATGCTCGCGGCGGTGTCCAGGGCGCTCACCGAGTACCTCGACACCCACGGCGATCGTCGGGTCTCGGACATCAATCTCATGGTGCCGATGTCCATCGAGCCGGTGGCTGACGAACTGCCGGAGGAACTGGGCAACCACCTCACGATCATCCTCATGCGCCTGCCGCTGGGGATCGACGACGCCGACGAGCTCATCGACGCGATCGCCACGTCCATGTCCCGGGTGCGCTACTCGTTCGAACCACACGTCACCTTCGCCACCATGCTCGGCGTCGCGGTCACTCCCGGCCCGGTGGCGCACGCGGTGGTCGACCTGCTCGCCAACAAGACCGTCGGCCAGCTCACGTCGGTCCCCGGGCCGGTCTCCACGGTGCGGATCGCCGGCACTCCTGTCGAGGGGATACCCGGCTGGGTTCCGATGAGCGGCGACCAGGCCTTCGGAATCTGCATCTTCAGCTACAACGGCAAGGTCTCGGTGGGCATCGCCACCGACGCGGGACTCGTGCCCGACCCGGGCGAAGTCGCCGGGATGATCGAGGACAAGTTCGCGACGTTCGCCGGATGGGACGAGGAGGACTGACCCGCGGTCACGCCGCGTGGCCGGTCCGTCCCCGCGCCCACCCGACTCACCACGCCGGCGCCGACTCACCACGCCGGCGCCGGGACCTCCGGGTGGGCGGCGAACCAGGCACCGATGTAGGACATGTCGATGCCCTGGTCCTCCGCGATCAGGTCGTACATCGTGCGCCCGTCGAGCGCCTCGCGCAGGAGGTCGGCGTGCCCGCTGTGCCGGTTGATCTCGGTCAGCACGTGCTGTGCGACCCAGCGGCCGTTGAACGGTGCCAGGTCCGACGGGAACCACGGCATCTCGGTGGGGACGGGGACCCGCGCGTCCAGGTCGGCGGCTCGGAGATGGGCGAGTCCCGCGGCGCACCGACGGTCGTACTCGGCGAGGACCTCCTCGGCGGTCGCGTCGGGATCGACCCGGTTGACGGCCTCGGCCCACTCGAAGGTCTCCGGTAGCGAGCGTCCCGTCTCCAGGGGGTCGGGCGCGGCGGCCGCCCGGCCCAGCCAGTCCTCGGCCACCTGACCGATGTGCAGGATCAGCCAGCCGAGCGTCAGCTCACTCGACGGGACCGGACGCGCCCGCAGTTGGTCGCCGGTGAGGCCGTGGACGATCGAGCGGGCGTTGACGAGAGCGTCGTCGATCCATTCGAGCAGGGTGTCGCGCTCGGTGGTGTGGGTGGCGGCGAACAGTGGCATGGCGAACTCCTCGGTGGTGGGTCGGGGATGGTGTGGTGTCGGCGGGTGCCGACGGGTCGTCCGGGTCAGACGGGTCAGACGGGTCAGACGGGTCGACCGGATCAACGGGTGTGGGCGTACAGGTCGCGGAGCAGGCACAGCTCCGCGCCGTGGTGGATGACCTCGCGGTGGATGTGCAGGACGAGGGTGGCCATGGGGGCGGCGGACCAGTGGCCCTCGGCCTCCCCGACGGGCGCGGCGAGGGCGTCGTCGTCGAGCCCCCGGACCCCCTCCATCCAGCCCGCGTAGGTGCGGTCGAGCTGGGCGAGTCCGCCCACGGCGTCACCGGCGAGCTCGTGGGTCATGTAGTCGTGGGGCGGTCCGCCGAAGTGGTCGTGCCACCGGGCCCCGAGCACTCCCACGACCACGTGGCCGATCCGCCACGCGATGGTCGTCAGCGGTGCGGGCCGCGGTTCGGGATAGGCGAAGTCGATCGTGAAGTCGCCACTCCCGGCCTGCACGTCCGCGGAACCGGTGCCCCGGGGGCGCACGCCCCAGGTCCGATCGTCGGGTGCGGGGGAGAAGTGGTACTCGGCGTCGGTCAGTCCCTCCAGGCGAGGCCGGAGGTGGCCGGTCCAGTGGTATTCGAGTTGGTCGGCGAGCTGGTCGGTCCAGTCGATGGTGCGGGCTGTGGTCATGGTGGTCTCCCGGTGGTGGGGGCGGTCGGCCGACGGTCGGGCGGCTCTCTCGCGGTCCGACAGCAGACTCTCAGGTGATCAGGACAGATCTGGTCCTCTGCCGGTGCGAGAGTGGACGACGTGACCGAGGACAAGATGCCCACGACCCAGCGGGTGCTGGGGCTGCTCGACCTGCTGCAGCGGCGCACCGTGTGGACCGGGCCCGAACTCGCGGCCGAGCTCGGGGTCACCACCCGCTCGGTGCGGCGGGACGTGGACCGACTGCGCGACCTGGGCTACCCGGTCGAGTCCGAACGCGGCGCGGGCGGGGGGTACCGGCTGGGATCGGGCCGGCGGC
>NZ_JAALEC010000076.1:0-1895 GCF_014145205.1 Dietzia sp. DQ11-44 | reverse complement strand
GACCGCGGCGACACCGGCGGGAGGCGTCGCGGCCCGATGATCGCCCTGATCGCCGCGATCGCCGTGGTGGGCCTGGTCGCCGGGGTGGTGGGGCTCGAGTTCGGCACCCGCAACGCGGTCGAGAACCGGATCCAGGAGGAGGTCACGGCCTCCCTCGGCAGCCCGGCGCAGGTGGAGTTGGGCGCGCGCCCGGTGATCCTGTCGTACTTCGGCGGTGACCTGGGCACCGTCCGCATCACCACCGACGGCAGCCCCGCGGAGGGCGGAGGCGGCCCCGCCCCCGCGATCGACATCACCGCCGAAGGGGTCAGCTCGGCCGACGACCTCACCTACGTGGACTCGCTGACCGGGACCGCCTTCGTCTCCGACCAGGCCATGTCCACCGCCGCACAGCAGGATTCCGCGGGCGACAGCATGCTCGGCGGTCTGATCCAGGTGCAGGAGATCGTCTCGGACCCGGCCTCGGGAACGCTCCGTGTCTCCATCAGCGGCCTGGCCGAGGCGATCGTGACCCCCCGGTTGATCGGCGGAAACCTGGAGATGGATCCGTCCCAGGCGTCGATCCTCGGTTTCGCACTGCCGCCCGAGCTGCTCGGCGGCACCGTCTCGATGATGGACTCCGCTCTCGCCGAACTCCCCGAGGGCGTCCAGCTGACCGGGGTCCGCGTGGTCCCGGGCGGCATGGTCGTCGACCTCAGCGGACGCGACGTCGTGCTGGAGTCGACCCGGTAGTCGACTGCCGGTCGCACGGCACACTGAACCCATGCGCCTGCTGATCATCGCCGACACCCACGTCCCGACGCGCGCCCGCGATCTCCCGCCCCGGGTGTGGGACGAGGTCGACGGTGCGGACGTGGTGGTCCACGCGGGCGACTGGATGGACGTGGCACTTCTCGACGCGGTGGAGGAACGCTCCACCCGGTTGGTCGCGTGCTGGGGCAACAACGACGGACCCGAGTTGCGCGCCCGGGTGCCCGAGGTGGCGCGCGTGACCCTCGAGGGGGTGCGGGTGGCGGTGGTGCACGAGACCGGGCCGTCGGCGGGCCGGGACAGGCGCATGAGCGAGGCCTATCCGGACACCGACGTCCTGGTGTTCGGTCACTCGCACATCCCGTGGGACACCACCGCGGCGAACGGCTTGCGGTTGCTCAACCCGGGTTCCCCCACCGACCGCCGTCGGCAGCCGTACTGCACGTACATGACCGCCACCCTCGCCGACGGAGTGGTGGGCGAGGTCGAACTGCACCGGCTTCCGCCGACCCGGTAGGTGGCGCCGGGCGGCGGCCGACGGATTCTGCCACCCTGGGACGTATGACCACCGAAGCCACCATGCGTGCCGTGACCCAGTACTCCCTCGGCGATCCGGACGTCCTCGTCGTCTCCGAGCAGCCCCGCCCCGAGCCGCGGACCAACGAGATCCTGGTGCGCGTCAGGGCCACCAGCGTCAACCCCACCGACTGGAAGCACCGCGGGAACGGCGGGTTCCTCGGGGAGCCGCCGTTCGTGCTCGGCTGGGACCTGTCCGGGGTCGTCGAGGCGGTCGGCATCGGAGTGGCCCGGTTCGCCCCCGGCGACGAGGTCTTCGGCATGCTCTCCTACCCGTTCGGGCACGGCGCCCACGCTGACTACGTGACCGCGCCCGCGGCCTGGTTCGCCCCCAAGCCCGCCTCCCTCGGCCATGTGCAGGCCGCCGCGCTACCGCTGGTGTCGCTGACCGCATGGCAGGCGCTCGTGGAGTACGCCGACATCCAGCCCGGTCAGCGGGTGCTGATCCACGCCGCCGCCGGCGGGGTGGGGCACGTGGCGGTCCAGATCGCCAAGGCCCGGGGCGCGTACGTGATCGGCACCGCCAGCGCCGGCAAGCACGGGTTCCTGCGAGACCTGGGCGTGGACGA
>NZ_JAALEC010000743.1:0-4256 GCF_014145205.1 Dietzia sp. DQ11-44 | reverse complement strand
GAGTGCGAGCGCCGCCGAACGGACCGCCGGGGCGCCGGCCAGGACGGACAGCGTGCACAGCAGGGCGGCGCCGGTGGTGCCGGCCAACACGACCCCGGTCACGCGGTCACGCGGGGAGGGGCCTCGCACCACCCGCACGAGGCAGGCCAGCACGTTGAGCAGCAGAGCGGCCACCAGGAGCTGCAGGGCCAGCTGAACCACATCCACCTCCCGCGTCGGGTCTTCTCCCCTGCCTACAGGCCCAGAACGGCCCGCGCTACCAGGAAGTACACGATCAACCCGATCGCGTCGACGAACGTCGTGATGAACGGGTTGGAGAACACCGCCGGGTCCGCCCGGACCGCCTGTGCGAGCAGCGGCATGAGCCCGCCCACCGTGGCCGCGATGGTGCACAGCGCCAGCAGGGTCAGCCCGATGACCAGTCCGAAGTCGAAGCCGAAGATGAACCCCGCGGCGATGAGTCCCACCGCGCCCAGCGCGAGCCCCAGGATGAACCCGGTCCGCACCTCCTGCACGAGTACCCGCAGGGCGTCGCGGGGGCGGACGTCGCCGAGTGCCAGGGCGCGGGTGACCGTCGTGGCGGCCTGGTTCCCGGTGTTCCCGCCGGTACCGATGATGAGCGGAACGAACAACGAGAGCGCCACGACCTGCTCGAGCGTGGTCTCGAACACCGCCAACACCTGCACGGTGAGCGCCGCGCCGAGTCCCAGCACGAGCAACCACACCACGCGCGACCGGACGATCGACCGCACCGGGGTGGCCAGGTACGGCCGGCGCAGGGGCTCGGAGCCACCCTGGCGGGCCGCGTCCTCGGTCTCGGCGTCCTCGAGGATCCGCAGCGCGTCGTCGACGGTGAGGATGCCCACGAGGCGGTCCTCCTCGTCCGTGATCGGCAGGACGATCACGCGCTCGTCCGCGCTGAGGCGGGCGGCCTCCTCCTCGGAGGCGCGGGCGTGGATCGAGATGGCGTCGTTCATCAGGTCCCCGACGAGGGTGTCGGGTTCCGCGCCCATCAGGGACCTCAGACCGACGACCCCGATGAGGCGGCGTCCCTGGTCCACGACGGGGATCGTGTAGATCGTCTCGACGTCGACCAGCCGGGCGCGGACCCGGTCGAGCGCCTGCTCCGCGGTCATCTCCGGGCGGGCGGAGACGAACTCGGGCGTCATCCTGCGGCCGATGGAGCCGGCCGGGTAGCCGAGGATCTCGTTGGTGAGCGCGCGCTCCTCGGGCGGCAGCCCGCGCAGGAGGCGCGTGGCGACGAAGGCCGGGAGCTCGTCCATGAGAGCGACGCGGTCGTCGGGGTCGAGCTCCTCGAAGAGGTGGGCGACCTGCTCCTCGCGCAGGCCGCGCAGCAGCTCGGACTGCACCGGCGCGTCGAGGGCCTCGAACAGCACCAGGGCGCGCCCCTTGGGCAGCAACCGGAACGCGACGGCCCGGTCGCGGTCGGCGCTGCGCTCGAACATGTCCACCACGACCTGGTCGGGCAGTGACGCCATGAGGCGCGAGGCCGCCCGGAGGTCGCCGCGGGAGCGGAGCCGGGCCAACCGCCGGGTCGCCTCGTCCAGGCTCATCTCGCCGTAGGTGCTGTTCTCGTCGACGTGCTCGTCGACCAGGGCGAACCCCGTGGCGTCGGTCGGTGGCCCCCCGGGATCGTCCGGCAGATCGCGCGGCTCAGTCATCACCGGTCCCCTTGGGGGAGTCGGACGGGGTGTCGGTGGCGAACCCGATCTGCGAATACCGGGTGGCCGAGGTGGGCGCGGCGCCCGAGAGGAACCCGGCGCGGGCGATGGACATCGCGCCGATGGCGGAGGAGGCGAACTGCAGTATCGCCGCCACGACCACCTTGGGTGCCGCATCCCAGGACGGGTGCAGCAGGAAGGCGCCGACGATCACGAACACCAGCCCGAGTCCGGCGGCCGCCCCGATGGCGGAGGACCGGACGTAGAGGTCGGGGAACCGCAGGAGGCCGATGGCGCCTCCGAGGAACACCACGGACCCCGTCAGGACGGAGACCGATCCCAGGACGGTCGCGAGCAGGTCCCAGCTCATCGCCGACCCCCGGACATGAGTCGGGCCAGCGAGAGAGCGGAGACCAGGCCCACCAGCGTCGCGACCAGGACGAGGTCGTAGACGAAGGGACTGTCCACCCTCACGCCGACGAGGGCGAGGAGTGCGATGAACGCGAAGAACAGCAGGTCCGCCGCGATGGCTCGGTCACCGGCGTGGGGGCCACGGACCATCCGGTAGGAGGACAGGACGGCCGCGATGGAGACCAGGACGATGGCGATGTCGACGGCGATCACCGGACCAGCCCCTCTCTCCGGATCGCCCGCAGCATGTGGTTCTCCATATCGTGTAGCGAGGCCGTCAGGTCGTCGGGATCCGGGAAGTACATCCCGTGGACCACGATCTCCCACCCCTCACCGCCCCCCGGATGGTGCGCGCCCAGGGTCAGCGTCCCCGGGGTCAGGGTGATGAGCGAGGACAGCACGGTCACCTCGAGTTCGGTGCGGCACCTGGTGGGGAACCGCACGAAGCCCGGGGTGATCGAGGCGTGGGGCAGGAAGGCGTCGCGGACGACCTTCGCGCTGGTCGTGGTCTGCTGCCAGAAGAACCACAGCAGGAACCACAGGATCCGCAGCGGCCAGGTCAGGGTGGCGGTCATCCGAGCACCGCCTGGACGTATCCGGTCGGGTCGTACAGGTTGGCCGCAGCGGTCCCGGACAGCTCCAGGAGCACCTGACCCCCCAGTCCCAGCGCCAACGTCACCACGGCCAGCGCCAGCGCGGGCGCCGCGAGTGCCAGACCGATCCGGCGACCCGGGGGAACCATGACGGGGTCGGGGGCCCCGGCCTCCGCCGTGGCGGTGGCCACCGTGGAGGTCGCGGCGCCACCGCTCGCGGCGTCACCGGTCGCGTCGAGCCCGGCGCGGTCCCGGCCGTCGGGGATCCCCGGGGCATCGGAGTAGGCGGGGTCCAGACCCTCCGGGAGCGTGCGGGAGTCGGTGGCGGTGGGTTCGCCGAGGAAGATCCCCGTCCAGATCTTGAGCATCGACAGCAGGGTGAGGATGCTTACCGCCACGGCGACGGCCGCGGCGGCGATCTGCCCGGCGTCGAGGGCGGCGATGATCAGGCTGAGCTTGGCCACGAAGCCGGAGAAGGGCGGGATCCCGGCCAGCGACATGGCGGAGGCGAAGAACGCGATCGCGATGAGTGGTTCGGTCTTGGCGAGTCCGGAGAGTTGCCCCAGCCGCCGGGGACCGTAGCGCACCTCGATCGCGCCGATGGCCAGGAACAACGCGGCCTTGACGATCATGTGGTGCAGCAGATAGAAGATGCCGGCGGTGAGCCCCAGTGGGCCGAAAAGGGCGACCCCGAGCAGGATGTACCCGATCTGGCTGACCATGTGGAACGCGAGGATCGAGCGCGGGGCGGCCTCGCCCACCGCGCCGAGCACACCGATCAGCATGGTGGCCGAGAACACCACCACGCCCACCCAGAGGTAGCGCGGGTCCCCGTCGAAGATCACCGCGTAGATGCGGTAGATGGCGTAGATCGCGATCTTGGTGTGCAGGCCGGAGAACATCGCGGTCACGGCGGGGGACATCTTGGGGTAGGCCCGTGCAAGCCACCCGTGCACGGGGACGACGGCGGCCTTGATCGCGAGCGCGAAGAGCACCAGGGCGGTGGCCACGGCCACGCCGGTGTTCTCCGAGGCGGCCCCGTGGAGTTCGGCGATGTTGACGGTTCCCGTCAACCCGTAGATCAGGGCCACGCCGATCAGCAGGATGGTCGAGGCGAGCAGGTTGACCGAGATGTAGAGCCGCGAGGCCGCGACACCGGCCACGCTGGCCCGACCGGACCGGGTGATGATCATGAGCCCGTACGAGGGCAGGAGCATGACCTCGACAAAGACGAAGAAGTTGAACAGGTCCCCCGTAAGCAGGGCCCCGTTGACGCCGGCGGTCACGAGGAGCACCAACGGCGGGTAGAACCTCTTGAACGCCTCCCCGGCCGGGACCGCGAAAGCCGCGCACGTGAGCGTCAGCAGACTCGTCACCGTGAGCATGAGCGCCGAGAACATGTCCAGCACGAACGGGATGGCCACTCCGGGCGCCCACAGGGCGACCTGGTGCACCACGACCGAACCGTCCGACACCCACGCCACGGTGGCGATCGCCGCGGCCAGTTGCACCACGAGGACGGCGAACAGGACAGTCAGGACCAGGCGTGTTCTCGAAGCGACGGCTATGA
>NZ_JAALEC010000742.1:0-1856 GCF_014145205.1 Dietzia sp. DQ11-44 | reverse complement strand
TACGTGCCGGACGCCCCGAACCTCGGCGCCAAGGGCACCATGCCGATGCGCAAGGACGAGAAGGGCACTCTTCTGGTGTTCAAGGGCCAGGTCCGTGACCTGGACGGCGCCGGCATCGAGGGCGCGACAGTCGAGCTCTGGCACGCCGACTCCGATGGCTACTACTCTCAGTTCGACGACGGCCTGGGTATCCCGGAGTGGAACCTGCGCGGCACCTTCTCCACCGACGCCGAGGGGGGCTTCGAGATCACCACGATCCAGCCCGCGCCGTACCAGATCCCGCACGACGGCCCGACCGGCGAGTTCATCGCCAGCTACGACGGCCACCCGTGGCGTCCGGCACACCTGCACCTCAAGGTGACGGCCCCGGGCAAGCGGCTCATCACCACCCAGCTGTACTTCCAGGGTGGCGAGTACGTCGAGGACGACGTCGCCGGAGCAGTCAAGCCCGAGCTCATCCTGAATCCCCGGCCGGGTGCCGACGGTACGGACGAGGTCACCTATGACTTCGTGCTCGATCCGGTCTCCGAGGCCCGCTACGTCGCCTGATCACCTCCTGTCCCGGAATCGTCGTCGCCCGCCCCGGTCGCCACGAGCGGCCGGGGCGCCGGTGATCCCACCCAGCCCACATCACGTCGAGGACCGAACATGACCGACATGACCGACATGACCATCCGATCCGTCGAGACACGCATCCTCGACGTTCCGCTCATCCGCCCCCACAGGTTCGCCACCACCACCGCGACCGAGCAGTCCATCCTCCTGGTGTCGGTGACCACGGCTGACGGCGTCGTCGGCTACGGCGAGGGCGTGACCCCGGGTGGCCCCTGGTGGGGCGGGGAGTCCGCCGAGACGATGCAGGTTCTCGTGGAGAAGTACCTCGCCCCCGTTGCCGTGGGTCGACGCGTGGACGAGGTGCCGGCGGTCCTCGAGGCGATGGAGGGTGTGGTGGCCCGGGGGCGCTTCGCCAAGGCCGCACTCGAGATCGCGATGTTCGACGCGTGGGCGCGCACTCTCGAGGTGCCGGTGCGGTCCCTCCTCGGGGGCGCCGTCCGCGACTCCATCGAGTGCACGTGGGCGCTGGGTGCCATGCCGCTCGAGGAGATGGTCGAGGAGATCGACGAGCTGCTCGCCGCCGACCGCCACCGCACCTTCAAGCTCAAGATGGGGGCCCTGGACCCGGCCGAGGACGTCGCGCGTATCGCCGCGCTCGCCGCGCGCCTCGACGGCCGGGCCGGCCTGCGGGTGGACATCAACGCCCGGTGGGACCGGTTCACCGCCAACGTGCACCTCCCGGCGTTGGTCGAGGCGGGCATCGAACTGATCGAGCAACCGACCCCGACCGAGCAGATCGAGGTGCTCGCCGAGCTCAACCGCGCGCTGCCCGTCCAGATCATGGCCGACGAATCAGTCCAGTCCCCGCACGATGCTCTCGAGGTGGTGCGCCGCGACGCCGCCGGGGTCATCGCCGTCAAGACCACCAAGCTCGGCGGACTGACCCGGAGCAAGGAGGTCGTGGCGATCGCGCGCGCGGCAGGGGTGGCCTGCCACGCAGCGACCTCGCTGGAGGGGCCCATCGGAACCATGGCGTCGCTGCACCTCGCGTGCGCCGAACCCGGGTTCAACCACGGCTCCGAACTGTTCGGCCCGCTGCTGTTGGCCGAGACGTACGTGAGCACGCCGATCAGGTACGAGGCCGGCCGGGTCCATCTCCCGGACGGTCCGGGCCTGGGCGTGGAGATCGACCACGACGCCGTCGAGAAGTTCACCCGTCGCTGACCGCACTGACCCGCCAGCCCGCCGACACCACTGACCCGCCGGCCCGCCGGCCACTGAGAAGTAGAGGAGACTACCGA
>NZ_JAALEC010000741.1:0-2527 GCF_014145205.1 Dietzia sp. DQ11-44 | reverse complement strand
CTGTTCCACGTCCGCATGGACGTCAAGATCCCCCGTGACCTGGATCCGCAGGTACGCGAGGACACCGTCGCCCGCGAGAAGGCCTACAGCCAGGAGCTGCAGCGCTCCGGGACGTGGCGGGAGCTCTGGCGCATCGTCGGCCAGTACTCCAACATCAGCATCTTCGACGTCGAATCCGGCGACGAGCTGCACGAGCTGCTCTCGGGCCTGCCGCTGTTCCCGTACATGGATATCGAGGTCATGGCGCTGACGAGGCACCCGTCGCGCATCGACGACTGACGTCCCGGCCGACCGGGTTCGGACGGGTCTGCGGCCGACCCCTCCACGTCAAGATCATCGTCAAGAGCGTTCCGCACACATCGCTCGAGTGATCGTCAAGAGCGTTCCGCACACATCCACTCGAGCGATGTGTGCGGAACGCTCTTGACGATGGACAAGGGGCCGGTCAGACGCGCTCGAAGACGGCGGCAAGACCCTGGCCGCCGCCGATACACATGGTCTCCAGGCCCCACTGGGCGTCGCGCCGGACCATCTCGTGCGAGAGGGTGGCGAGCATCCGGGCGCCGGTCGCGCCGACGGGGTGGCCGAGGGAGATCCCGGAGCCGTGGGGGTTGAGGCGCTCCGAGGCGGGGTCGATGTCCCACTCCCGCATGACGGACAGCGCCTGGGCGGCAAAGGCCTCGTTGAGCTCGATCACGTCGATGTCCGCCAGCGTCAAGCCGAGCCGGTCGAGCGCCCTGGCGGTGGCGGGGACCGGGCCGATCCCCATCGTCTCCGGGGCGACACCTGCCACGGCCCAGGACGCCAGGCGGACGAGCGGGGTCAGGCCGAGCGAGGCGGCCCGGTCCACCGTGGTGACCACACACATCGCGGCGCCGTCGTTCTGGCCCGAGGCATTGCCAGCGGTGACGGTGGCCTCGGGATCGGTCCGGCCCATGATCGCCCGGAGGCCCGATAGTGCCTCGACCGTGGTGTCGGCGCGGGGGTGTTCGTCGGTGTCGACGACGAGGTCCCCGCCCCTGCGCTGCGGCACGGCGACCGGGACGATCTCCTCGGCGAACACCCCGGACTCCTGGGCGGCCACCGCACGCTGGTGGGACTGCACTGCCAGCCGGTCCTGCTCCTCGCGGGTGATGCCGTACTCGCGGCGGAGGTTCTCGGCGGTCTCGATCATCCCGCCGTCGATCACGTGGGAGCGGCCACTGACCGTCGTGCGGGCGCGGCCGAGGCGGTCGATCAGCGAGACGCCGTCGCCTGTGATGCCCCAGCGGGGCGAGGGCGTGGCGTAGAACTCCACCTGGCTCATCGATTCGACTCCTCCGGCGACCACGAGGTCCACTCCGCCGGAGGCCACCTGCAGCGCGCCGGTGATCACCGCCTGGAGTCCGGAGCCACAGCGCCTGTCCAGTTGCATCCCGGGCACGTCGATGCCGAGCGGGGAGTCGAGGGCGGCGATCCGGCCGATGGCGGGACCCTCGCCGCCGGGCGAGCCCTGGCCCAGGATCACGTCGTCGACGTCCGCCCCGGTCAGGCCGGTGCGCTCGACGAGCGCGGTGAGCAGCGAGGTGGCCAGCGTGTTCGCGTCCAGATCGCGGAACACGCCGCCGAAGCGGCCGACCGGCGTGCGGAGGGGTTGGCAGATGACGACGTCGCGCATGGGTTCTCCTGGTGGTAGCCGAGGTGGTGAGTGTGGGGAGGGGTCTCAGTGGGAACAGGTCAACGAGTGACGGTCGACAGGTCCGCGGACAGTGCCCGGGCCGCGTCCACGACCACGGGGACGAGCTCGTGGCGGAGCTGGTCGATCGAATACCGGGCGGCGTGTGTGGAGACGTTGAGCGCGGCCACGACCCGCCCGTGACGGTCGCGCACCGGGGCGGCCAGAGATCTCAGGCCCGGTTCGAGCTCCTGGTCCACGAGCGCCCACCCGCGGTCGGCGACCGCCGCGAGTTCGGCGCGCAATCCGTCCGGGTCCGCGATCCCGTGCGGGGTGCGGACGCGCAGATCGGTTGCCGCCAGATGGGCTTCCAGCTCCTCCGCGGGCAGGGCCGCGAGCAGGACCCTGCCCATCGAGGTGGCGAAGGCGGGGAACCGGGTGCCGATGGTGATCCCGATGTTCATGATCCGGCGGACCTGGACACGTCCGACATAGACGATGTCGTGCCCGTCGAGGACGGCGATCGACGACGACTCGTCGAGCCGTGCGCTGAGCCGTTCGAGGTGCGGCTGGGCCAGATCCGTCAGCGGCATGGCCGAGAGGTAGCTATAACCCAGGTCGAGCACGCGGGGGGTGAGCCAGAAGGCCGACCCGGCGGTGTCCACGTAGCCGAGCTCGACGAGTGTGTGGAGGAACCGGCGCGCGGTCGCGCGGGTGAGTCCGGTGGTCCGGGCGACCTCGCTGAGGGTCTGTCGGGGGTGGTCGGCGTCGAATGCGGTGATGACGGCGAGGCCGCGGGCGAGCGACTGGACGAAGTCCGGCGACGGGGGTCGCTCGGGTGTGGGCACGGACCCGGACCCGGACCCGGACCCG
>NZ_JAALEC010000740.1:0-1168 GCF_014145205.1 Dietzia sp. DQ11-44 | reverse complement strand
GGCACTTCACGAACCCGCTCGCCGGGACGACGCCGACGAGGCCGGCGCCGCGACCCGGCCCGATCTGTTGGGGCGCATCGCCGCGCCACTGGCCGCGATCAACCGTGCGCCGCTGACCTCGTACCACGTGGTCATGGTGGTCACCGCCCTGCTCACCGTGATCGGCCTGGGGATGGTGCTGTCGAGCTCCAACGTCCTCGCCTTCTCCGGTGGCGGCACGCCGTTCGACATCTTCCTGCGCCAGGCCGTGTTCGTCACGATCGGCTGGGTGGGGTTCGTGGTGGCCCTGCGCATGCGGTTCGAGCTGCTGCGGGCTGCCGCGCTGCCGATGCTCCTGGTGTCCATCGGTCTGCTCATCGCCGTGCTGATCCCCGGTGTGGGCATGGAGATCAACGGCTCCCGCGGGTGGATCGACCTCGGCTTCTTCGCGATCCAGCCCGCCGAGATCGCCAAGTTCGCGTTCATCATCTGGGCGTCGTCGGTGGTGGCCAAGCGCATCCGCACCGGGTACTGGCTCGACCTGCTCTTCCCGGCCATCGTGGGGTACGGGGTGGTCGCCGCCCTCGTCGTCGTCGCCCCCGACCTCGGCATGGCCACGGCGGTGACCATCGCATTCCTGTGCGTGCTGTGGTTCTCCGGGTACCCCACCCGGCACTTCGTGTGGGTGATCGCGTTCGGCACCGTCGTGTTCGGCGTCCTCGCCGTGACGTTCGCCTACCGCTTCGAGCGCGTCCGGACCTTCTTCAACACCTTCGTCGGTGACTTCTCGAACCCCCAGGGTTCGGCCTACCAGTCGTATCAGGGGATGCTCTCGCTCGCCGAGGGCGGCCTGTTCGGGGTGGGCCTGGGGCAGTCCAGCGCCAAGTGGTTCTACCTCCCGGAGGCGACCAACGACTTCATCTTCGCCATCATCGGGGAGGAGCTCGGCTGGTTCGGCGCCGCCGTGGTCGTCACGCTGTACCTGGCGCTGGGGTGGGCCGGCATGCGCGTCGCGCTGCGGTCAGCGGACCCGTTCCGTCGCCTGCTGGCCGGCACGATCACCACGACGATCGTGCTGCAGGCGTTCATCAACATCGGGTACGTGGTGGGTCTGCTCCCGGTCACCGGCCTCCAGCTGCCCCTCATCTCCAACGGTGGCACCTCGGCGGTCGTGACCCTGGCCTCACTC
>NZ_JAALEC010000739.1:0-579 GCF_014145205.1 Dietzia sp. DQ11-44 | reverse complement strand
TGTGGCTTTCGCCGTTATATGGCGGGGTTCTGTCGACGCTCTGTGGCGGCATCTGCTCATGGCGATACACGCGAGCACCGGTCTGGTCACAGATAGCGGCAGACGGTCGTGGTGTCGCATTTGGTGGGGTCGCTGGTGGTGGCACTGTGGTGAAGGTGCGCGACGGTGTGTCGCAGTGCTTGCAGGTCGGCGATTTGGCGGTCCAGGTCGCCCAGGTGGGCTTCGAGCAGGGCGTGCACGTGCTGGCAGGGTGCGACTCCGGCGTCGCGGATGTCGAGGATCTCGCGAATCTGGGCCAGGGTGAGCCCAGCGGTGCGGCCGCGGCGAACGAAGTCCAGGCGCGCCAGGGCCGCAGGGGTGTAGTCGCGGTATCCGTTGGCGGTGCGCTCAGGCGCAGGTAGTAGGCCGGCTTCTTCGTAGAAGCGCAGCGTCTTGGTTGTGGTGCCGCTGGCCACGGCCAACTCACCGATGCGCACAGTGGCCCCTTTCTCGGCTCTCGTCCATGTTCGCCTTGACCTTCCCCTGCGCTGGAACGTCCACTATGGGCGCTGAAGATTGGGCACGCGAAGGAAGGGGCGG
>NZ_JAALEC010000738.1:0-5746 GCF_014145205.1 Dietzia sp. DQ11-44 | reverse complement strand
CCCCTGCGCTGGAACGTCCACTATGGACGCTGAAGAGGGGTCACGCGAAGGAAGGTGGGCAAATGGGTGTGGACTACGACGTCGATCTGGCCGTGATCGGCTCAGGAGGCGCGGCGATGTCCGCCGCCATCGCGGCCAGCCAGGCCGGTAAGAGCGTCGTGCTGGTTGAGCGCGGTGTTCTGGGCGGGACGTGCGTGAACATCGGCTGCGTGCCGTCCAAGACGCTCCTGGCGGCCGCCGGGGCCCGGCACGCCGCGCTCACCAATCCCTTCAAAGGTGCCCCAACGTCAGCCGCACCGGTGAACCTCGGCGATCTGGTGGCCCAGAAGGACGCACTCATCGAGCGCCTGCGTGATGCGAAGTACGCCGATGTGGCCGCTGCCTACGGCTTCCAGGTCCGCCCAGGCCAGGCCAGCTTCCTGGACGGGGACACCCTGGCCGTCGA
Source organism: Dietzia sp. DQ11-44 (assembly GCF_014145205.1). Classification (NCBI taxonomy): domain Bacteria; kingdom Bacillati; phylum Actinomycetota; class Actinomycetes; order Mycobacteriales; family Dietziaceae; genus Dietzia; species Dietzia sp. DQ11-44. The sequence continues at coordinate 5,301 of NZ_JAALEC010000738.1, read as the reverse complement.
CGGCCAGGCGCTGCGGGCCCGGGCCTATCTGGTCGCCACCGGTGCCACCCCCGCCATCCCGGAGGTGGTCGGTCTCGACTCTGTGGACCGGCTGACGTCCACCACCGCGATGCAGCTGACCGAGCTGCCTGAGTCCCTGGTCGTTATCGGTGGCGGGTACGTCGGGATGGAGCAGGCCCAGCTGTTCGCTCACCTCGGCACCCGGGTCTCTGTGGTCGGGCGTCTGGCGCCGCACGCCGAGCCGGAGCTGGCCCAGAGACTTCGGGAAGTCTTCACCGACGACGGCATCACCGTGGTCGAAGAGCGCGCGACCACTGTGGCCCGCGAACCAGGCCCCGCAGGAGAGGTGGTGGTGACCACGGACTCGGGCGAACAGGTGCGCGGCGCGCAGGTCCTGGTGGCCACCGGACGCCTGCCCCGCACCGACGGCCTGAACCTGGCCGCTGCCGGTGTGGACGTGGACGAGCGCGGCTTCGTCGTGGTCGACCAGACCCAGCGCACCTCCAACCCGCGCGTCTGGGCCGCCGGTGACGTCTCGGGGGCTCCCCAGTACGTCTACGCCGCCGCCGCCGGCGGTCGGGCCGCCGCGCTCAACGCCCTGACCGAGGACAGGTACCCGCCGGCAGCTCGGGTCGACTACGCCGGCTTTCCTGCGGTCGTGTTCACCCGGCCCCAGCTGGCCTCGGCGGGGTTGACCGAGGACGAGGCCCTCACCCGAGGGCACGCGTGCGACTGCCGCGTCCTGGACCTGTCCGATGTCCCCCGGGCGCTCGTCCAGCACGACACCCGCGGGGCGGTGAAGCTCGTCGCCGACGCCGTGAGCGGCAAGGTTCTGGGCGTGCACGCTCTGGCGGACGGGGCCGGGGAGATCATGCTGGCGGCCACCTACGCCATCAAAAGCGGCATGACCGTCGACGATCTGGCCGACACCTGGGCGCCGTACCTGACCATGAGCGAAAGCCTGCGCATCGTGGCCGGCCTCTTCCGAAACCAGATGCCGACGTCATGCTGCGCCTGAAACCCGCGGCCCCAGCGGGGTGGACGAGGGCTCCCGCGGCGGCCCGCCTGGCGCCGTGAATGTGCCTTAAAAACCTACAGTCTTATGAGACACCAGGCGGGGACCGGACGCCGAGACCGCTTCATGGGCCGATGGGCACCTTCTGCCTCTCGCGAAGTCGTCTCACCGTGAACTGTCGCAGGGTGGTGCTCGGTAGGGGTTTGTGAGTCATAATCATGTCATGAGGCTCTTGGGGTACACCCGCGTGAGCACTGCGAGTCAGGACGCGCAGTTGCAGTTGGATGCACTCGTGGATTCCGGGGTGCAGAAGCGGGATGTGTTCGCGGATGTGACCTCGGGTAGCCGGACCGCGATCGAACGCCCGGGGATGAAGCGCCTGTTGGACTATGCCGAGTCCGGCGACACGGTCGTGGTGTGGCGCATCGACCGGCTCGGCCGATCCTTGATCGATGTCCTCAACACCGTGAACCTGATGCGCGACAAGGGCGTAAAGATCAAGTCGCTTTCGGACGGCATCGACCCGGAGACCACTTCCGGCCGGTTAATGCTGGGCATGCTGGCCACGCTGGCCGAGTACGAGCGCGAGCTGATCACCGAGCGAGTCAATGCCGGCATCGCTGCGGCGAAGCAGAGCGGTACCCGGTTCGGTCGGCCGCCTGTTGACCCGGCGGTGATTGCGGAGAAACTCGACATCGCTCGGGACGCCCGCGCCAAGGGTCGCACCGCCGAGGAAGCCGCCCGATTGGTCGGATGGTCTCGCGCCACGCTGTACCGGCACCAACAGGCTGCCCGCGACCGCGACATGGTCTCCCAGCAGGTGTGACATGGACGGGCCGCAGCGGTGGCGAATCCTCCGGCTTCACGTCGAGGACGGCATCTCGCTGACGACCCTGGCCCGTGACACCGGCACCGGGCTGCGGACACTGCAACGCTGGCACCAGCTTTACAAGACCGGCGGCATCGCGGCGTTGGAGCCGCGGCCACGACGCGACACGGGATCTCGACGCACTCCGGCGGAACTGGTCACGTTTCTCGAGCACCTCGCGCTGACCCGCCCACGCCCGAGCACCGCTGCATTGCACCGGCTCACCACGGCCGAAGCGGGTCGCTTGGGGCTGACGGCCCCGAGCTATGCCACGGTCCGCGCCATCGTCCACGCTTTGGACCCGGCCCTGGTGACGCTTGCTCTGGAGGGGCCGGCAGCATATCGGGACCGCTATGAACTGGTGTTCCGCCATCGCGCCGAACGGCCGAATGTGACGTGGCAAGCCGATCACACCGAACTCGACATCCTCATCACCGGCGCCAGCGGCACCCCCGACCGGCCCTGGCTGACGGTGGTGATGGACGACTACTCCCGCGCGGTCTGCGGGTACATGGTCTTCACCGGGGCGCCATCGGCGATGAACACCGCGCTGGTGCTACGACAGGCGATCTGGCGCAAGACCGAACCGGCCTGGGCGATGTGCGGACTACCCGACGTCCTCTATATCGATCACGGCAGCGACTTCACCAGCCGCCACCTCGAGTACACCGCGGTCTCACTGAAAATCCGCCTCATCTTCTCCACCGTCGGTCGCCCGCAAGGCCGAGGCAAGATCGAGCGGTTCTTCGGCACAGTCAACACCGAGCTCCTGGCCACCCTGCCCGGACATCTGGCACCAGGGGCCAAGACACCTCCATCTCTGGATCTACCTGCGCTCGATCAGGCGATCGCCGGTTTCATCGCCACCTACAACGAGCGGACCCACCGGGAGATCGGGACGAGCCCGAAGAAGGCGTGGATCGGTGACGGGTGGTTGCCACGCATGCCCGAATCCCTCGATGAACTCGACGGACTGCTGCTGACGGTGCCCAAGCACCGCACCGTGCAGCGTGACGGCATCCACTTCCAAGGCCGGCGCTACCTCGCGCCAACTCTGGCACCGTTCGTTGGCCGCCCGGTGACGATCCGCTACGACCCGCGTGACATCTCCGAGGTTCGCGTATACGACCGCGACACCTTCCTCTGCGTGGCCATCGATGAGGCGCACCCGAACCAACGGGTAAGCCTGCAAGAAGTCGAGACCGCACGCCGAGCCCGCCGGCGCCAACTGCGCAAAGACATCAACGACCGCATCCCGCGTATCGCCGATCGGGCCGAACCGCGCACCGCCGCCCCCGGAGCGCGGCCAACCAAGCTGCGCACCTACGAAGAGGACTAAGGATGGCCAAGGACTTCATCATCACCAAGGAACATCGCCGGTTCACCGAATTCGCCACCGCGGTACGCAAGGAACGCACCATCGGCATCTGTCACGGCGACGCCGGCATCGGCAAGACCCAATCGGCACGCCGATACGCCCACTGGGACACCGTGGAACCGTTCATCACCGAATGGGGGCCGCGCACCGAAGACGACGCCAAGCTTTATGCAACTGCGAACCGGTGCCGGACCGTGTTCTACACCCCCGAGGTGCTCCCCAGGCCCAAAATCCTCATGCACGAGATCGCGCACCTGCAGACAAAGCTCGGCATCTGCATCGACGAACACCAGCGCAACATCGGCAAAGTCACCGGCGCCCACTCAGGTCACACCAACAAGTGGGTCGAGCGGCTCATCATCGATGAAGCCGAACGACTGGCCCCGACCGCACTCGAACTCCTCCGTGATGAACACGACCGCTACGACCTGGCGATCATCCTCATCGGCATGCCTGGCATTGACCAGCGGTTTCGCCACTACCCTCAGCTCTACAGCCGCCTCGGATTTTCACACCGATACCGGGCACTAGGACGCGAGGAACTGCTCTTCGTCCTCGATCGCCATTGGAAACGCCTCGGCCGCACTCTTGACCCAGACGACTTCACCGACGCTCAAGCGATCGCCGCGATCGAACGCATCACCCGGGGCAACTTCCGCCTCCTCGAACGCCTCTTCCCTCAGATCGCCCGAGTGCTCAAGATCAACCAACTCGAGACCATCACCGACGACGTCATAGAATCCGCCGCCAGCATCCTCGTGATCGGAAACTAACGCCCCCAAGCGATCACAGAAAACCGCCGCAAAGCACTCAAACCCACAATCGTCGCTGTGTCACAGGGTGATTTCTAGAGTTATGAAACGCCGTCCCTTCGGGTCTAGTGTGTAGTGGTACAGATTCCGGACGAAAGGCTCTTTCGATGGCTGATCGAATCGGGATGTTGCTCAATCGCTCGGGTGACGGTGGCGAGGAGGTGCTCGTCGTCAGCCGCGGGAGCGTGCGTACCAGGTTCCGTCGCCGGGACGAGCTGGACTGGTCAATCCGAGTCGAGTCGACAGACTCGGAGAATATCGTCGAGGGAGAATCGGGGCCGGCCCGGAAGCCGGCTCGCCGGTCCTCGCGGCCTCGTGGGCAGCGGGTGGCGTACGTGCGTGTGTCGGCTGCTGATCAGAATGAGGCGCGTCAGCTCGAGGCGGTTGGGGAGTGCGATCAGGTCTATATAGAAAAGCAGTCCGCACGCTCTCGTGTCGATCGCGTGAAGCTCGCCGAGTGCATCGGGTACCTCCGCGACGGTGACGAGCTAGTTGTTGCATCGATGGACCGGCTCGCTCGTTCCCTGGTCGATCTCAAGCAAATCGTCGGCGAGATCACGGCTAAGGGCGCGAGCGTGGAGTTCGTCCACGAGCGGGCCACCTACGCCGCTGGCGCCCAGGATCCTCGAGCGGATCTGATGCTTTCGCTGCTCGGGGCGTTCGCGGAGTTCGAGAGGGCCATCATCCGTGAACGCCAGGCCGAGGGTATCGCTATCGCCAAGGCGAAAGGTAAGTACAAGGGACGCAAACGAGTACTGACCGACGAGCAGATCGAGACGGCCCGCGCCCGCATCGAGGCAGGGGAGGGGCCGTCGGCGATCGCCCGCGATCTTGGAGTCGGGCGTTCTACGTTGTACCGCGCACTCCAACGTCACACGCAGTGAACGCCGATGAGCGGCCCCATTGCGCTGTTGCCGGGCCTGACAGCTGAACTCCAACTCCCGCTCGTGTGCGCCCCGATGGGGGTCCGTTCCGTTGTCAGTCGATTCGCGACGGGTGGCGTGTCAGGGCCATGACCTCGATGTCCATGTACGGGAACAGTGGCAGTCCCTGGAGGATCTCGTGGAGCTCGTCGCCGGACTCGACATCGAAGATGCTGATGTTGGAGTACTGGCCCACGATGCGCCAGAGCTCCCGCCACGTGCCGGAGCGCTGCAGGTCCTGGCTGTAGGCCTTCTCACGGGCCAGGGTGTCGGCGCGGACCTCAGGGTCTAGGTCGGTGGGGATG
>NZ_JAALEC010000737.1:0-1905 GCF_014145205.1 Dietzia sp. DQ11-44 | reverse complement strand
CCATGCGGACGTGGAACAGTGCCATCGTCGGCCTCTCCTTCTCGTGTGGTGCCGCTATCAGTGGCGGGTGAACTTGTCGACGGCGTCGTGGTCGATCTCGACGCCCAGGCCCGGCCCGGACGGCAGATGGACCCGGCCGGCCTCATAGCGGATCGGGGTGGTCACGTAGGTCTCGGCCAGCAGCAGCGGGCCGAACAGCTCGGAGCCGTAGTTGAAGCCGGGCTCGGCGCACGCGAGGTGCAGCGAGGCGACCGTCCCGATCGGCCCCTCGAGCGAGGTGGCGGCGTGGCACGCGATCCCGGCCGCGCGGGCGATCGCCACGACCTCCTTGCCACGGGTCAGTCCACCGAGTTTGGTGGTCTTCACCGCGATCACGCCGGCGGCGTCACGGCGCGCCACCTCGAGGGCGTCGTGCGGGGACTGGACAGACTCGTCTGCCATGAACTGCACGGGCAGTGAGCGGTTGAGCTCGGCCAGCACCTCGATCTGCTCGGTGGGGGTCGGCTGCTCGATCAGCTCGATGCCGGCCTCCACGAGTGCCGGGATGTGGACGTTCGCGGTGAACCGGTCCCAGCGGGCGTTGATGTCCACGCGCAGGCCGGCCCGGCCGTCGAGACGCTCGGCCAGCGCGGCGATGCGGGCCACGTCCTCGGCCGGGTCCAGGGCGCCCATCTTCAGCTTGAACGTGCGGTGCCGGTCCGAGGCCATGAGCTCGTCGATCTCCTCGACCATCTCCTCGAGCGGCATGGCACCCAGCGCCCAGGTGCACTCGATCGAGTCGCGGACCGCCCCACCGAGCAGCGATCGCACCGGCACGTCCAGCGACCGGGCCCAGGCGTCGAACATGGCGATCTCGAGGGCGGCCTTGGCGAAACGGCCCCGGGCCACCACGCCCTCCATCGCCTCCAGGACCGCCGGGATCTCGTCTACCCGCCTGCCGACCGCCACCGGGGCGAGGTACTTCTCAACCAGGACCTGCATGGTCTCGGCCGACTCGCCGCCCCACCACGGGCCGCCCGGGGTGACGCCCTCGCCGTACCCCACGACCCCGGCGTCGGTGGTCACCGAGACGAGCAGGATCGCCTGTGCGGTGGCGGTGGTCGTCGCGAACTTGTGAGGCCTGATGAGCGGCACGTCGAGGATCCGTGTCTCCACGGAGCGGATGGTCAAATCAGACATCTTTCAGCCCTTCGGGTTGGTGGACCGGCCGGTTGACCGCCGACGCCCCGGCCGCTTGGTGGCGGCCGGGGCGGGTGGCTATGAGAGACGAGGTCGTCGCCGGTCAGGCCACGTACCGCTTCTCGGAGACCGGGTCCAGGACGAAGTCGTACTCCACCTCGTCGATGCCGTCGGCGTTGGGCCGCGGGTGCAGGATCAGCTCGGGCTTGACGGCGCCGGCGACATCATCGTCGACCCACTGGCCACCCTTGAAGTACAGCTGGGTGGTGATGAGGCGCTTGCCCGGCGCGGTGACCTTCAGGTGCAGGTGGGCGGGGCGCCACGGGTGGCCGTCGTAGCTGGAGATGAACTCGCCGGTGGGTCCGTCGTGCGGGATCTGGTAGGGGGCCGGCTGGATGGTCTCGATCTCGTAGTTGCCGTCGGCATCCGTGGAGAAGGTGGCGCGCAGGTTCCACTCGGGAATGCCGAGGCCGTCGTCGAACTGCGAGTAGTAGCCGTCGGAGTCGGCGTGCCAGAGCTCGACGGACGCGCCCTCGATGCCGTTGCCGTCCAGGTCGCGGACCTGGCCCTTGAAGATCAGGGCGGTGCCCTTCTCGTCCTCACGCATCGGCATCTTTGCCTTGGAACCGAGGTTCGGGGCGTCCGGCACGTAGTACGGGCCCTCGATGGAGCCCTTGGTGCCGGTGAAGATGCGGCTGTTGGAGTCCTCGATGAAGTGCTCCAGGA
>NZ_JAALEC010000075.1:0-4833 GCF_014145205.1 Dietzia sp. DQ11-44 | reverse complement strand
CGCCGGGCCCTCGGCGACCACGGCGGCCAGCGGGCCGTCGGCGATGCGTCTGACCAGCTCCTCGTGGTCGATGCGCCCGGCCGCGGCCACCACGACGTCACCCGCACGGAGGACCCTGCGGTGGAACGATCGCAGCGTCTGCGCGTCCAGGGCCACCACCGACTCCTCGGTCCCGATGATCGGGCGAGCCAGCGGGTCATCACCCAACACGGCTCCGGTGGCGAGTTCGCAGGCGAGGTCCTCCGGGTCGTCGGCCCGGCCCGCGAGCTCGTCGAGCACCACGTCCCGCTCGATCTCCACGTCCTCCGGGTCACACGACCCGCGTGCCACCACGTCCACCAGTACGTCCACGGCCGTCGCCAGGCCCTCCGCCGGGACGTGGACGTGGTAGCAGGTGTGCTCCCGGCCCGTGTAGGCGTTGAGGTCACCCCCGAGGAGATCGATCCGCTCGGACAGTTCGAGTCCCGAGGCCGTGGCGGTCCGCTTGAACAGGACGTGCTCGAGGAAGTGCGCGGCACCGTGTTCCTCGGGGGCCTCGTCGGCGGAACCCGCCGCGATCCACACCCCGACCGCCGCGGTGTGGCACCACGGCAGGTTCTCGGTGACCACCCGGAGCCCGGGGATCGATCTGTCCACCCTGATCGTCGGATCCACGGCGACCCTCCCTTCCAGCGATACGAGGCACGCACCCCGCGCTCCGGGGTGCGTGCCTCGTGAGGTGCCGGGGTGCGCGTTCCCGCCCCGGCGGTGTATCAGTTGTCGTCGCCCTCGGCGTCGGCAGGCGATGCCGCCGCGGCGGACTCGTCGCCGACGGGCACGAGGCTGATCTTGCCGCGGTTGTCGATGTCCGCGATCTCGACCTGCATCTTGTCGCCCACGTTCACGACGTCCTCGACCTTGCCGACCCGCTTGCCCTGGCCCAGCTTGGAGATGTGCACCAGGCCGTCGCGGCCGGGCAGCAGCGAGAGGAAGGCGCCGAACGGGGCGGTCTTGACGACCGTGCCGAGGAACCGCTCGCCGACCTTGGGCAGCTGCGGGTTGGCGATGGCGTTGATCTTGTCGATCGCGGCCTGCGCGGACTCGCCGTCCGTGGCCCCGATGTACACGGTGCCGTCGTCCTCGATCGAGACGGACGCGCCGGTCTCCTCGGTGATCGAGTTGATCATCTTGCCCTTGGGCCCGATGACCTCACCGATCTTGTCGACCGGGACCTTGATCGCGATGATGCGGGGCGCGAACGGGCTGAGCTCGTCCGGCTCGTCGATCGCCTCGGCCATCACGTCGAGGATGGTCAGCCGGGCCTCGCGGGCCTGGGTGAGCGCGCCGGCCAGGACCTCGGACGGGATGCCGTCGAGCTTGGTGTCGAGCTGCAGCGCGGTGACGAACATGCCCGTGCCGGCGACCTTGAAGTCCATGTCGCCGAACGCGTCCTCGGCACCGAGGATGTCGGTGAGGGCCACGTAGCGGGTCTCACCGTCGACCTCGTCGGAGACCAGGCCCATCGCGATACCCGCGACGGGGGCCTTGAGCGGCACACCGGCGTTGAGCAGCGACAGGGTGGAGGCGCAGACGGACCCCATCGAGGTGGAGCCGTTGGAGCTGAGCGCCTCGGAGACCTGCCGGATCGCGTACGGGAACTCCTCGACGCTCGGCAGGACCGGCATGAGCGCACGCTCGGCGAGCGCCCCGTGGCCGATCTCACGACGCTTGGGCGACCCCACGCGACCGGTCTCGCCGGTGGAGTACGGCGGGAAGTTGTAGTGGTGCATGTAGCGCTTGCTGGTCTCCGGACCGAGCGAGTCGATCTGCTGGGCCATCTTGACCATGTCGAGCGTGGTGACCCCGAGGATCTGGGTCTCACCCCGCTCGAACAGGGCGGAACCGTGGGCCCGTGGGATGACCTCGACCTCGGCGGACAACGCGCGGATGTCCCTGATGCCGCGGCCGTCGATGCGGAAGTGGTCCGTGAGAATCCGCTTCCGGACGATCTTCTTGGTGAGCGACTTGAACGCGGCACCGAGCTCCCCGACCCGACCGGAGAACCGCTCCGAGAGCGAGTCGAGCACCTCGGCCTTGAGCTGGTCGGTCGCCCCGTCGCGCTCCTGCTTGTCCGCGATCGACATGATCTCACCGAGCTTGGCCTCGGCCACCTCGGAGACCGCGGTGAACGCGTCCTCCTGGTAGGGCGGGAAGAGCGGGAACTCCCGGGCCTCGGACGGGGCCGCGGTGGCCAGTGCCTGCTGCGCGGCGCACAGCTCGGAGATGAACGGCTTGGCCGCCTCGAGACCCTGCGCCACGACGTCCTCGGTGGGAGCCTGCGCGCCACCCGCGATCTTCTCGATGACGGTGTCGGTGGCCTCGGCCTCGACCATCATGATGGCGACGTCGGCGGTATCACCGGAGCCCACGACGCGACCGGCCACGACCATGTCGAAGACCGCCTCGGAGAGCTGCTCGACGGTGGGGAAGGCGACCCACTGCCCCTCGGGGCGGGCGGCGGTGGGGATGAGCGCGATCCGCACGCCTCCGACCGGACCCGAGAACGGGAGGCCGGACAGCTGCGTGGAGGCGGACGCGGCGTTGATCGCCACGACGTCGTAGAGGTCCTTGGGGTCCAGGCTCATGATGGTCACCACGACCTGGACCTCGTTGCGGACCCCGTCCGCGAAGGTCGGGCGCAGCGGACGGTCGATGAGGCGACACGTGAGGATGGCGTCGGTGCTCGGCCGACCCTCGCGGCGGAAGAACGAGCCCGGGATGCGACCCGCGGCGTACATCCGCTCCTCGACGTCCACCGTCAGGGGGAAGAAGTCGAAGTGCTCCTTGGGGTGCTTGCCCGCCGTGGTGGCGGACAGCATCATGGTGTCGTCGTCGAGGTACGCGACGACGGCCCCGGCGGCCTGCTTGGCAAGGCGTCCGGTCTCGAATCGCACCTCGCGGCGACCGAAGTCGCCGTTGTCGATGGTCGCGACGGTCTCGAAGACACCGTCTTCGACCTCGACGGCCGTGATCTCTGGCATGTGTAGTCCTGTCCTGTCGGTGACTGGGGGCCTCACGGCGGAGACGTCTCCGCCGGGCCCGCCGGGTCACACGTCAGGGAATCCCGGTTCGACTTCGGTCTTCGATCGAAGCGGCCGGAACCGGCGCCCGTCCCGGGGCACCCGCGGTTCCGGCAGCCACTACCGAGGACCGTCAATCGGACCTGTCGACACCCGGTACGTGCGCACCGGCCGTGATCAGGCTACCAGGGAGAACACCCCGGGTCACCGGGGGACGCGCGGACACCGCCCCCGTACAGCACTGTTCCCCACCCTCTTCGAGGACGGGGAACAGTGGGCGTGCGGGCGGGGTCCGCTCAGCGACGCAGACCGAGGCGCTCGATCAGCGAGCGGTAGCGCGCGATGTCGACCTTGGCGATGTACTTGAGGAGACGACGACGACGGCCGACCATCAGGAGCAGGCCGCGACGGGAGTGGTGGTCGTGCTGGTGGCTCTTGAGGTGCTCGGTCAGCTGGCTGATCCGCTTGGTGAGCAGCGCGACCTGGGCCTCGGGCGAACCGGTGTCGGTCTCGTGGATCCCGTACTCGGCCAGTACGGCCTTCTTCTCTTCGGTGGTCATCGCCATGGGTGTCTCCTGGTTGTTCCAGTCCGCGAAAATGAATGACCCCGCCGCCGCGGACCGCAGGAGGGCCGACAGGAGACGTTACCAGCGGAGGGCACCGGCGCCCCAATCGATGATCAGCGGCGGTCGGCGCCGGCGTCGAGAACGGCCCTGGTCCTGGCGACGTCCCGGTCCATGGCCACGAGGAGCTCGTCGACCGAGGAGAACTTCTCCATGTCGCGGACGTGGTCGACGAAGTCGACGGCCGCCACCCGCCCGTAGAGGTCCGCCGACTCGTCCAGGACGAAGGCCTCGACGCTGCGCGCCGCGTCCCCGAACGTCGGATTGGTCCCCACGGAGATCGCGGCCGGGTAGCGCCGACCGGGCTGGATCGACCCGTCTACCTCGTGATCGTCGAGGAGGGTGAACCACCCCGCGTAGACGCCGTCGACGGGCACTGCCGTGTACTCCGGCAGATCCAGGTTGGCCGTCGGGTACCCGAGGTCGCGTCCACCACGCCCGGCTCCGTGCACGACGATCCCGGACACGCGATGGGGACGGCCGAGGATCGCGGCCGCGCCGGCGACGTCGGACTCCGCGAGCAGACGCCGGATCCGGGAGGAGGACACCGGCTCCCCCCCGGATTCCAGCAGATCCATCACCCGGACGTCGATGCCCCGCTCGGCGCCCAGCTCGCGCAGCGTCTCCGGGGTACCCGCCGCGCGTCGGCCGAACGAGAAGTTGCTGCCCACGGTGACGGAGCGGCTCCGCAGCCCCCGCACCAGCACGCGGTCGATGAACTCGTCGGGTTCCCACGAGGCCATGTCGGTGTCGAAGGGCAGGGCGAAGACGGCATGGACCCCGAGGTCGCCGGCCAGTTCGGCGCGTCGCTCCAGGGGGGTGAGCACGAGCGGATGCGTACCGGGTCTGATCACCTCGACGGGGTGCGGGTCGAACGTCACCAGCACCGGGCTCGCCCCCGACTCGCGTCCGGTACCCACCGCGTGCTCCACCAGACCCCGGTGACCTCGATGGAGTCCGTCGAACACCCCGAGCGCGACGGAGGTCCCGCCGTCGGGGATCACGATCTCGTCGAACGTCCGCCACAGCTGCACGGCGCCCACCTTACGCCCGGCGATCACAGGCCCGCCGGTCGCATGACCACGACCGGAGCGGCGCGCTGGCCGGACTCGGAGACCAGTGCGGCCACCCGCCCGTCCGGCCCCACGGCC
>NZ_JAALEC010000736.1:0-3823 GCF_014145205.1 Dietzia sp. DQ11-44 | reverse complement strand
CGAGCCACAGCGGCCACTCGCCACCCTCGCCGACGCTGATGAGCCACTGCTTGAGGACGCGGTACTCGTCGTAGGTCACCTCGTGCTGGTAGATGACCTCGGACAGCTTGGTCAGCACGTCCTTGTAGATGGCGGCCGCGCGCTCGGGCGAGGTGTCGGACCCGACCCGGTTGCCCTTGAACTTGTCGGTGGCGGCGCTACCGGAACCGGAGGCGGTGGGGACTGCGGTGGTGGGGACAGCGGTGGTGGGGACAGCGGTGGTGCTCATGACGCTCCCTGCGTGAGTGGGGGGACTGGATCGGGCCGGTGGACGATGTCCCGGTTCGGGATCCCCGTCGGCCGATGCCCTCACTGTGCCCCCGCCGCGGGTGTGTCGTCAATCACCCTTCTATACGTTTGTAGTGGCTTCCGTGTGCGCGTTTCGCGCCTCCCGAGCACGTTCCCGCAGATGAGCGTCCGGATGCGGCCTCGCTGTTCGCGGTGCGAACAACTGACACCTAGGCACGACTAGGCAAACCCCTAGTGTGACTCGTCCCACAGTCAGGCACCGTTGGGGTCATCACGGCACCAGGTCGCCTGAGTGGTGGCCCGCCCCGACCCCGCTAGGAGCACTCGATGTCCGATCGACTCGACCATCTGCAGCACACTCTCGACACCGCTCTCGAGGACCGTCCCGCCGAGGGCGTCATCCGCGCGAACCGTCGCATCTTCACCGACGAGGAGCTGTTCGAACTCGAGATGACGCACATCTTCGAGGGCAACTGGGTCTACCTGGCGCACGAGAGCCAGATCCCGAACATCGGCGACTACTTCACCACCGACATCGGCCGCCAGCCCATCATGATCACCCGCGGCAGGGACGGAGAGCTGAACTGCCTAATCAACGCCTGCTCGCACCGCGGGGCGATGCTGTGCCGCCGCAAGACCGACAACCGCACCACTCTGACCTGCCCTTTCCACGGGTGGACTTTCTCCAACTCCGGTGAGCTACTGAAGGTCAAGGACCCGCGGGACGCCGGCTATCCGGAGCAGTTCAATACCGGCGGTTCACATGACCTTCGCCGTGTGGCCCGGTTCGCCAACTACCGCGGGTTCCTCTTCGGCAGCCTGAACCCCGACGTGCTGCCGATCGAGGAACACCTCGGTGACAGCCGGACCATCATCGACATGCTCGTCGACCAGTCCCCGGAGGGCCTGGAGGTACTTCGTGGGTCCTCGACCTACACCTTCGACGGCAACTGGAAGCTCCAGGCCGAGAACGGTGCGGACGGATACCACGTCTCGGCGACCCACTGGAACTACGCGGCCACCACCGCCCGGCGGGGCTCCGGTGAATCCAAGAACGAGACAAAGGCCATGGACGCCGGCACCTGGGGCAAGCAGGGAGGCGGCTACTGGTCGTTCGACCACGGCCACCTGCTGCTGTGGATGTGGTGGGGCAACCCCGAGGATCGTCCGCTGTGGGAGCGCAGGGACGAACTGGCCGAGCAGATCGGCGAGAAGAAGGCGGAGTTCATGGTCGGGGCCTCCCGGAACCTGTGCCTCTACCCCAACGTCTACCTGATGGACCAGTTCTCCAGTCAGATCCGGCACTTCAAGCCGATCTCCGTGGACAAGACCGAGGTGACGATCTACTGCATCGCCCCCAAGGGCGAGAGCGCCGAGGCGCGCGCCGCCCGGATCCGCCAGTACGAGGACTTCTTCAACGCGACGGGCATGGCGACGCCGGACGACCTGGAGGAGTTCCGCTCCTGCCAAAAGACCTACCTGGCCGGCGCCGCACCGTGGAACGACATGACCCGCGGATCCACGCACCAGGTCGCCGGACCCGATGCCACCGCCCGAGGTCTGGGGATGGAGAACGTGCTCTCCTCCGGCGCCAAGACCGAGGACGAGGGCCTGTACCCGGTACAGCACGGGTACTGGCTCGAGACCATGCGCCGCGCGTTGGAGGCGGAGGAACGCGCCGCCGCCGAGGCGGGGAAGAACGGGGTGGCGCAGAGCGTCGCCGCGTCCGCCTCCCTCTGATCTGACCCGCGCTGATCTGACCCGCGCCCCCTCCTCCCCACGCCCACGAAAGGACCGATCATGTCCGCACCCTCAGTATCTGAACCGGCGGTGGCGTCGATCTCCGTCGAGGAGATCTCCGCCTTCCTCTTCCGCGAGGCCCGCCTTCTCGACGACCGGCAGTTCGAAGCATGGATCGAGTGCTATCGCGAGGACGCGATGTACTGGATGCCCGCGTGGGACGACGACGGCGAGCTCACCACGGACCCCTACTCCGAGATCTCGCTCATCTTCTATCCCAACCGGGCCGGCATCGAGGACCGGGTGTTCCGCATCCGTACCGACCGGTCGTCGTCCACCTCCCTCCCGGAACCCCGCACGGGCCACCTCATCAGCAACATCGAGGTGACGGACAGGCGACCCGGCGAGGTCGACGTCCGCTTCAACTGGCTCTCCTCGTACGTCCGCTACAAGACCACCGACCAGTACTTCGGGACGTCCTTCTACACCCTCGACGTCACCGGGGAGACCCCGCTGATCACGTACAAGAAGGTCGTCCTCAAGAACGACTACATCCACCACATCGTGGACGTCTACATGGTGTGACCCGCGTTGCCACGAGTCCGCCCCACCGGGGCGTCGACGATCACCGGACCGCCCAGTGCGGTCGATCATGCCAGCGACAAGAAGTGAGATCCCATGAGTTACCAGGTGGCCCTGGGCTTCGAGGACGGTGTGACGCGCTTCATCACATGCGGCCCGTCGGAAACCGTCGCCGACGCCTCGTACAAGGCCCGAATCAACATCCCCCTCGACTGCCGCGACGGAGCATGCGGCACGTGTAAGTCACTGTGCGAGTCGGGAGACTTCGACGGCGGCGACTACATCGACGACGCACTCACCGCTGCCGAGGCCGAGGCCGGATTCTGCCTGCCGTGCCAGATGGTCCCCCGCTCGGACCTGGTGGTCCAGATCCCCACCACCTCGGACGTGGCCAAGACGACCGCGGCCGCCCACCCGGCGACCGTCACGGCGGTCGAGCGCCTGGCCGAGGGCGCGTTCGCGCTGACCGTGGAGCTCGACGACCGTGGAGCCCTGGCGTTCCTGCCGGGGCAGTACGTGAACGTCTCGGTTCCCGGCACCGACCAGGTCCGCTCGTACTCGTTCTCGACCGGCCCGGACGACGACCGCCTGTCGTTCCTCATCAAGTACGCCCCGGGCGGCGCGATGTCCGAGTACCTGGCGCAACGGTGCACGGTGGGCGATCGGCTCGACCTCACGGGCCCGATGGGCAGCTTCTTCCTGCGCGAGTCACCGCGACCGCTGCTCCTGCTCGCGGGGGGCACCGGACTCGCGCCCGTCCTGTCGATCCTGGAGAGCCTCGCCGTCGCCGGTTCCGGGGACAGGCCCGTGCACCTGGTCTACGGCACGTCACGCGACACCGACGTGGTGTGCACCGATCTGCTCGACGACTACACGACACGGCTGCCGGGGATGACGTGGGACCTGGTCGTGTCCGACCCGGCCACGGCGTTCCCGAACACCGGATACGTCACCGGGTTGATCCGGCCAGAGCACCTCCATGACGGGACGGCCGACATCTACCTGTGCGGTCCGCCGCCGATGGTGGAGTCCGTCCGGACCTTCCTGGACACCGAGGGCCTGGAGGTCACACACTTCTACTACGAGAAGTTCACCCCGGCCACCGTGGCCGGAGACGGGGCGGCCGATCCGGACGCCCGGGTCGAATCCACCACACCCGTTGAGACCCCGGAACCCACCGCCCACGCCGCGGTCGCACCGGTCGTCGTCGACA
>NZ_JAALEC010000735.1:0-10808 GCF_014145205.1 Dietzia sp. DQ11-44 | reverse complement strand
TGAGCCACAGCGGCCACTCGCCGCCCTCGCCGACCTCGATGAGCCACTGCTTGAGCACGCGGTACTCGTCGTAGGTGACCTCGTGCTCGTAGATGACCTCGGACAGCTTGGTCAGGACATCCTTGTAGATGGCGGCGGCGCGCTCCGGGCTCGTGTCGGACGAGAAACGGACGCCCTTGAACTTGTCAGTGGCGGCGGAGCCGGAGCCGGCGGCGGTGGGCACTGCGGTGCTGGGCATGATTCTCCTCGTCGTTCACGAATAATATGGCATGCGTCACAATCGACAAGGCGATAGTGGCTGTGTCCGCAAGCATCCGAAATGCGAGGGGTCCAGATTCCACGAAGAGGAACAGGCGTCCCTCTCGTCTCAGGCGAGCTTCTGTTCCAGGTCCCTCTTCGCCTTCTCGAGTGATTCCCGGTACCGCGGGATAACTGTCGGGTTGAAGCGGTAGCTGGGGAGCGCGATACCGAGCGCTAGCACAGGGCGCTGGAGGGTGTCGCTCGCAGCTACGGCCAGCCCGCTCACGCCCTGGGCGCCTTCTTCGAAGTTCGTCTCGTAGCCCTTGCGGCGAACCACGGACAGTCGACGCTTCAGCGACCGGATGTTGGTTAGGGGAGAGTTTCTCCAAGGGGGGAACCCGCCCTTGTACAGGTCCTCAACGTGCGGATTCGTCAGGCTGGATAGCAGGGTCCTCCCCCCAGCGGTGGTGTAGGCCGGCACCCGCCGCCACTTGTCATGGGGCACGGCGTCGTCTGCGGCTCCTTCGATGCCGTGCACGAGCCGAACGTAGGGCCCCTCCGGCATCCACACGTGGATGGTCTCTCCGGTGTCATCACGGACTGCCGCGGAAACCGCGCTCAGAGCGGTGAGAATGTCGGACACCGCTAGAGGGCGCACGTTAGTCGCCAACGAGGGGCCGGAGCGATACCGCCTGTCCGGAAGCTGGATCGCCATACCTTCGAGGACCAGCGACCGAAAAATACGATGCGCAGTCGAGGGCGCGACGTCCAGCACTTCAGACGCGTCTTTGACTGACAGGACACGCCCCGCGGAGAGCAGGCGCAGCAACAGCAGTGCCCGGTGGACCGAAGTGAGAGGGGACGCCTCAGCGCACTCGATGGGGGCCACACCCGTAGGAAGGTCACGGCCCACGCCGCGATACCGACCGCGGTCGTCCTTGAGCGCGAATCCGCCGAAGTTGAGCGCGCTCAGGAGTCTGTGCGTGGCAGTGGGTGACCCGCCCACGATGACCGCTGCTCCCCGAACGGAAAGCGAGTCGTGCTCCTCAAGTGCCCGCAGCAATCGGCACGCTCGTCGGACCGAATCGACAGCGCCCGCTCCCGAATCCGACTCGCGCCAGGCAGTGCCCATCATCTTCCTCATGCTTCAGGTCTGTACGAACAGTGTTGAGAGGTTTGGGCCACAGTATCCGTTGTCGTATCGACTAAGTCGAGACTCGTTCGCTGCAATTCCGCGGCGTACCGCTAGGCGGAATACTGACTCCGCCCTCTTCATTTGTGGCCCATATAACTGCACTGTCGACAGTGTTCAGCGCCCCCTCGGCGGCGCCTGGTCACGGCCTCGGGGCCGCTCAACAGGAAGGTAGGCATGAACACTCAGGATGCCCAGACGCGAAGTGCGTTCTCGCCGCGCACCAGCTCACCAGAAGAGCTGCGGTCCCTCGTGCAGGACGAACGCGTCCATCGGACCCTCTACACCGACCAGGAGATCTTCTCAGAAGAGATGACCGCGATCTTCGGTGGAAAGTCGTGGGTTTATCTCGCCCACGAGTCGCAGGTGCCGGAACCCAACTCATTCCTGTCGATCCGGATGGGTCTCCGCCCAGTCATCGTCACCCGGGATCGGCACGGCGAGCTGCACGCGGTTTTCAATCGATGCACTCATCGCGCAGCGACGGTGTGTCGCGAAGAGAGCGGAACCGCGAAGAGTTTTCAGTGTCCGTACCACGGATGGACGTTCCGCAATACCGGCGAGCTGGTGGGCGCCCCGTGGCCCCAGGGATACGGAGCGGACTTCGACAAGAAGGATCACGGACTCCGTCGCGTGGCACGAGTCGAAACGTACCGGGGGTTCATTTTCGGGACCCTCAACGAGGATGCGCCCTCGGTCTCGGAGTGGCTCGGTCATGCGAAGCCCTGGCTCGACTACTGGGTAGACCGAGCCCCGGAAGGCGAGGTGAAAGTACAGAACGCAGCTCACAGAATGGGGTACCGAGGCAACTGGAAGCTCGCGTACGACAACGCCGGGGACGGATACCATCCGTCGTTCTCGCACAGGTCCCTACTCGAGATGGCCTCTCGTATGGGGGACAGCAAAGACATGGCCTACTTCGGCAGGACGCCGGACAGCGGTCCGATGCGTTCCTACCTCCTGGGCAACGGTCACAGCGTTCTCGACCAGCGGGGCAACTATGAGGGCCCGGGCAGCTTCTGGGAGAACCAGCGCCCCCAGCCCGGCCGGGAGCACTTCGAGGAGCACATCAGGAAGAGCTACCCCGACCGTGCCGACGAGCTGCTCGATCTCTGTGTCGGGTCCCAGATCAACCTCAACATCTTCCCCAACCTGCTCATCATCGGCAATCAGATTCAGGTAATCGAACCGCTGGCCGTCGACCGGACCCAACTCACCTGGAACGCCACCAGCATCGGCGGGGTTCCGGAGGAGGTCAACACGATGAGGATGCGTACTCAGGAGGACTTCCCCGCCTTCGGTGAACCTGACGACCAGGCGAACTTCGAAGAGGTTCAGAGAGGACTCTCCGCCCCCGAGGAGGAGTGGATCCTCATGAATCGTGGTCTCAATGTGGAGAACTGGCAGGAGATCGACGAGAACGGAGTGGTCTCCAGTGCCATCACCGACGAGATGCACATGCGCCAGTACTACGACGAGTGGCTGCGCATCATGACGGACGAGGAAGTGAAGCGATGAGTGCGCAGATCCCAGCGGAGTTCTCCGACACGTCCCGGTTCTCCTACTACGTGCAACCGGATTTCTACGATGAACTGAACCGGTTATCGATCGCGTTCAAGCAGGACTGGCCCGAGTGCGACATGGAGACGTTCGCTCGCGTCCAGGGCTTCCTGTCTC
The DNA here is from genome assembly GCF_014145205.1 of Dietzia sp. DQ11-44. Lineage (NCBI taxonomy): Bacteria > Bacillati > Actinomycetota > Actinomycetes > Mycobacteriales > Dietziaceae > Dietzia > Dietzia sp. DQ11-44. The sequence continues at coordinate 7,699 of NZ_JAALEC010000735.1, read as the reverse complement.
GAGAAGCGCTCCTCGTCGACAATGCGCGGCTCAACGACTGGCTTGAACTCTTCGTCGACGACTGCCTGTACTGGGTGCCGATCACCGCTGGTGCAGGGGACCCGAGGTACCAGGTCTCGCACGCTTTCGACGATCGCCGCCGGCTGACCGACCGGGTGTACTGGCTCCGGACGGGACTGGCGTTCAGCCAGCTACCGGCTTCTCGCACCCGAAGGCTCATCACCAACGTCGAGGCCACGCTTGACGAAGAAACCGGCGCGCTCCTGGTGCGGTCCAACTTCGTCATCTACGAGTTCAGGGCGGGCGTCACGAAAACCTACGCCGGGTGGTACGCACACGTGCTCAGAGACCTTGGGGGAACACTGCGAATCCAGATGAAGCAGGCCAATCTCCTGGACTCCGAGCAAGTGCACGAGAACCTCACGCTGGTGTTCTGACATGGATTCCGACTCCACACTTCCAGTGAACGAGAGCCCTTCCGCCCGGATCGAGAGTCTCGAATCGCGGTGTCAGGGTCTCGAGAACAAGGTTCACAGACTCGAGCGCCAGCTCGCAGCCCTTTCCCCGCTAGTCAAGGCGACCAAAGGCCTCCATTTCTGGGATTTCTCGGTCTACGAGGCGCGGCCGGACGCAAGCTGGCTCGCCGTCGACCGAGACGAGGCATCCGGTCTGTTGAGCGCACTTGCAGAGGTCGACCACTGGGAGCCGTGGGATACCCGTATAGAACCGAGGCCGCAGTCATGAAACCCATCGCGATCATCCGTCACGCTGCTGAGACCGGGCCAGGACGGCTCGCCGAGGTGGCGGATCGTAGGGGCCTCCCCACCGCTCTCTACGAGCTCCACCGCGGAGACTCCCTCCCCCCACTCGAGGAGGTCTCCGCAGTGGTCGCGCTCGGTGGTCCCCAGAGTGCCTACCGCGTTGATGAGCATCCGTATCTACTGGAGGAGGAGGATTACCTCCGCGGCGCAGTCGAGCAGCGCACGCCCGTGCTGGCGATTTGCCTCGGGTCACAGGTTCTGGCACGGGCCCTGGGTGGTGCCGCCGAACCTGGCGCAACCGGTTTGGAAGTCGGCGTGATCGACGTGGAGGCGCTTCCGGGGGGTCACGGATTCTCGGGTCGGTACCTCTCGTTTCACTCGGATGCCGCTGTTCCACCGCCTGATGCCGAGATCCTTGCGACCTCGGACCGATACATCCAGGCCTGGCGGATCGGCTCAGCGCTGGCGATCCAGTTCCATCCGGAGATGACCCTGGCTGGCATGGACACGCTGCTCCGGCTCGAAACCGAGAAGCTCGAAACGTACGGCATCGACGTCGCCGAAGTCCAGCGCGAAGTCCACGAGTACTTCGACCACGACTCGCACTTCGCATTCACCCTCCTCAACCAATGGTTCGACAGTTGGGGCGCCCCGTCGTCCCCGGTCGAACCCGTCACCTCACGTCCCACCCACTCCCTCACAAAGGAAACTCTCGATGACTAATACCGTGATCCGCCCCAGCGCAGCGAAGTTCATCGAGCGCCACGACCTCCACACGATGGAGCAACTCGACGCCGCCGAGCACTCCCGGATGCTCGTCAAGGAGCACGGCATCGAAGTGATCCGGCTGGTCTGGCCCGACCAGTACGGTCAGCTGCGTGGGAAGGCGCTCACCGTGCCCGCCTACTTCAGCGCACTCGAAGCGGGCAACGCGATCACGATGGCGCCGTTCTTCTTCGACACCGCCGATGCCATCGTGCTTAACCCCTTCAGCCCGGACGGCGGCTTCGACATCGACGGAGTCGGCGGCAGTCCGAACGTCACCATGGTTCCCGACCCGGGCACCTTCACCCTCGTGCCCTGGGCGTCGCGGACGGCGGTCGTTTTCGCTGATCTGTACATGTCCGATGGCCGTCCTTTTCCCCTCGCGCCCAGGACGATCCTGAAGAAGGCGCTGGCGCAACTGGCGGAGAATAACCTCGCCATCAAGGTCGGGGTCGAGATGGAGTGGTACCTGACCCGAATCGTCGACGATCTGCTCGAATCGTGTTCGCTCGGTTCCCCGGGTACCCCGGCCGATCCCCCGAAGGTGGCCCCGGTCGCACGTGGCTACAACTACCTCCTCATCGACCATCTCGACGAGATCGAGGACGCCCTCAAGCCCATTCGCGATGCCACGCTGGCGATGGGACTGCCGCTACGCTCCTTTGACGACGAATGGGCGCCTAGCCAGGTGGAGACGACGTTCGACGTCCTCGAGGGGCTGCACGCCGCCGACGCCGCCGCACTGTTCAAGATGACGGTCAAGCAGGTCGCGAAGCGGAACGGCTACCTGACCTCGTTCATGTCCACCCCCGCGATCGAGGGTTTCTACGCCAGCGGGTGGCACCTGCACACGTCCATCGTGGATGCAGGAACCGGCCGCAACCTGATGGTTCCCGGCGAAGGAGAGCCCCTCTCCGAACTCGGACAGCACTACGTGGGCGGGACTCTCGCCCACGGCGCCGCGGCTTCGGTGTTCACCACGCAGACCATTAACGGCTACCGTCGCCGGCGTCCGTATTCGCTGGCCCCGGATCGCATGACGTGGGCGTTCGACAACAGGGCAGCGATGATGCGTGTCATCAGCGCTCCCGGAGACCAGGCCTCGCACGTCGAGAACCGTGTCGGCGAGTCCTCGGCCAACCCTTATCTCTACCTGGCGTCCCAGGTGGCGGCCGGCTACGACGGCATCGTCAACAGAACCTCTCCGGGGCCCCTCAGCGAGGACCCCTACAGCGCAGAGGTGCCCCAGCTCCCCACCTCCCTCGCCGAGGCCGTTGACGTCCTCGAGGCGGACAGCTTCTACAGGTCCGCTTTCGGCGACGTGTTCATCGATTACCTCGTGACGATGAAGCGAAGTGAGGTGTCCCGGTACGAGGCGTGGGTCGCCGAGAACCCGGACGAGTCCACCTACGTGAACGGCGTCACCGACTGGGAGCACCGCGAGTACTTCACCCAGTTCTGACCGATACCGACCGCGTGCGGGGGCGCCCACCGCCCTAGGGCGCCCCCGCCGCACCACTCTCCGAGGGTTACTGCAATGCCAAGAATCAATTTCACCGTCCCCGACGGGTCCATTCAGACTGTGGAGGCCAACGAGGGCTCGTCCGTCATGGAGACCGGCGTCCGATTTGGGGTTCCCGGCATCGTCGCCGAATGCGGTGGAGCACTCGCGTGCGCCACCTGTCACGTCTACGTCGACGAAGAGTTCCTCTCCGCCGTGGGCGGGCCGGACGACTTCGAGGACGAGATGCTTGACGACGCGGAGAGCCCGAGGGCGGAGAACAGCCGTTTGTCCTGCCAGATCCGTATGTCGCAGTCCCTCGACGGACTCTCTGTGACGGTGGCGCCGGAGCAATGAGAATCGACGAAGTGTATACGCGATCGACCGGAGTGCTGGTTGTCGGAGCCGGAGAGGCCGGCGTGAACCTTGCGCTGGCGCTTCGCGGCGGCGGATACGAGCCCGCCATCCTGGTGGTGGGGAACGAACCGGACCCCCCATACAATCGGCCTCCCCTGTCCAAGGACTTTCTCAACTCCCTGGTCACGGAGGAGGACCTGAGCCTTCGGGAACCTCAGCTGTACCGCGAGCAGAGGATCGATGTCCTTTCCGGGACCGAGATCGTCGCGCTTGAAGTGGGTGACGCTGGCAGCGGCTCAGCCGAAACCACCGAAGGGTTCATCCATTTCGATCGTGTGGTTCTGGCCACCGGCGCGCGTGCGCGTGAACTGCCTGTACCCGGAGCCCAGCTCGACGGCGTTCATTACCTCCGGGATCTCACCGATGCCCGCCGGCTACGGCACGACCTGGACAGGGCCGAACGGGTCGTCGTCATAGGCGCAGGCTTCATCGGCCTCGAGGCGGCCGCGGTTGTCAACGCCCGCGGGATCCCCGTGACCGTTGTCGGGAGGGAGGAGCGAGTGCTCGAGAGAGTCGGCTCAGCACCACTCTCCGAGTACCTGGTCGCCGCACACGAAAGCGCCGGCGTCGACTTTGTCATGGGCGCGCAGGTGAGTGAGTTGACCGGCGCGGAGGGACGCGTGACGGGCGCCAGGCTCGCCGACGGGCGCACCTTGGCCGCGGACCTGGTGATCGCGGGGATCGGTGCGGTCCCCAATACCGAACTCGCGCGTTCGATCGGCCTCACCTGCGAAGGGGGCATCGTCGTAGACCGACGTTGCCGTACCAGCAACCCCCACGTCCTCGCGATCGGTGACTGTACTACAACGGCCCACCCACACCGTCCGGATTCACTGTTGGCGCTTGAATCGGTTCAGAGCGCGATCAACCAGGCCAAGGTCGCCGCCATGGAACTTCTCGGCGGGGAGGAAGCCGGTGAGACCGTCCCATGGTTCTGGTCGAATCAGGCGAGTCTGAAAATACAGATTGCGGGTGTATCGCACGGTTACGAGCAGGCCGTGGTCAGGACCTCGGAGAAGGATTCCGGACTCACCGTTCTCTACTATCTCGATGGACAGCTCATCGCTGGTGACTGCGTCAATCGACCGTCAGAGTTCTTAGCGATCAAACGCGCCCTCGCCAAGAACATGACGATCGATCCCTCTCTGGCCGTAGACGTTGCTACTCCCCTGAAGAAACTCGTCTCGCCACGTACGGGTTAGACGCCGATTCTCGCTTGGTTTTGCGGAACCCTCGGCTGCGCCTTCGAGGAAGTCATCCTCGCCGGTGAGGCGCCTCACAGGTTGCTGGGTCACCGGTGGGGGAACCCTATCCGAAAGACTGAGGTGGGGCAGCGGTGAAAAGGTCACGCTCCGCATGGACCTGGGGGTATCGGGAAGACCCGCTAAAAGAAGAGAAATTCGTGACCCGGACGCCAGCATGTCATAAGGTCTGATTACCGGCGGATTCGAGTTGGGCTCTTCAGGTTGTCGCGGTGCCGGTTTCCCTCTCTGATTGGAGCCGAGAGCGCATTTCGTATAGTCGCTCACCGGATTCGCTATGCCAACATTCCCATCCTGGAAAGCTGCCGTGGCCGACGACTTCGGTCGCTGCAGTGGAAAGTGATGAGACGATTTTTCCCGTCGACAGTTGGAGTCTGCCATCCTCTTCGACGGTGATCTGATGGGTTTCCCCACTGCGAGGACGAGTCCAGGAGAGGGTCTCTCCGCTTCGGAGCATTCCGGCTTTGAGCAGGTCTAAAACAGACACGCTGAACGACCGTCGCGGTCCTGTTATCGCAGGTTGGAGTGGCCGAGTATTCATGACGGTCTGACCGGCAGCGTCGAGTCTTCCTTCTCGATCGACGTCGAGGTACCTGGTGTTGTCGGAGTCCTCATAAATGCGCACTGAAAGAACGACGAGGGGCAACCCGTTCTCACGCAGGTAGGTCAGCGCGGAACGAGTCCGCTCGTGGAAATTTTCGGCAACCAGAACTACTTGAGGTGTAGTGGCAATTGGTACAGGTTGATCCGTTTCGGTGAACTCCTGCCAATCTCCCCAGAATTGATCGGTACCTTGCGAGTACAGAGTCGCGACTTCTTGAACGTTGGTTGACCGCGCCCACCCTGCGTACTCGAGAACCTGGGCAAGCTGCTGACGGTCGAGGTCTCGTTTAACTTCGACGACGATAGGTCGGCCTGCTTCGTCCAGTGCCAGGATGTCTGGGATGCCGCTGTCGGGAAGGCGGGGTTGTCTAGCAATTCGGAATACCGATGTGTCTAGAAGATCGTCGAGGTTGTTCCAAAGTAGGTTCTCGATGTCCTTTTCGTACAGTCCTTCGCTGGGGGTGTACTGGGTGAAGGTCACCAGGTTGTCGTCTGGATCAGTGATTCGAAAGAGTGCCATAATGATCCTTTTGGTGCTGAGGTCGAACGATGCTCAAGAGTTGATTCCCCCGAGGATGAACTCCTCGTCGTGGGATCTTTCGGATTTAAGTCACGTAGATACATCTGCTCCATTCGCCTCAGGTCGGCGCGCGGAGGCTAATTCGCGCCTGCGTAGGCGTCCATGATGTCGGCGGGGATGCGTCCGCGGTCGGAGACGTCATAGCCGTTGGCGCGTGCCCACTCGCGTACCGCTTTGGTGTTGCCCCCGCCTGAGCGGGCGCGGGATGTCTTGGTTCGGGTCCCGGTCACGCGTCGGCCAGCCTCGATGTACGGAGCGATGGCTTGCCGGAACGCCTCGGCGTTCTCGTCAGAAAGGTCAATGGAGTATTCCTTGCCGTCGAAGGCAAACGAAATAATGTTGGCGGTTTCGCCGAGATCGGTCCCGTCAAGATCGTCGATATAGCGGGTCTGAAAATGCTGAGCCATCGTTATCCCTTTCGTTTGTCGTGGCATCAAGTATGCCCACGGGCCTGAACTCATGACCGTCAACATAATCGGTGTCACAACGCAAACGTGGCTTCGCATCGGGTGAATCGGCTATAGCGCACGTCGCGGCCAGCCGGCCACGTGTCATCCTGGGGGCTGGGTGGTTTCGAGTTCGCCGCTTACGGCCCGGCTATGCATAGTTTGCGCGAGCAAGTCGCCAGTGAGTGCCCACACCATAGGCGGGCGAGCGGTGTTTTCACCGTCCTGACCTGCTAGCTTTACAGAATATAAGTTATCGGCGTTAACATACTGCCGGGTCTGGGTGGTTTTGCGGCGCCTTGTGGCGTGGTGGATCCTATGGCGCAAACTCGTGCGGATCGGTGGCGGCGCGGTACACTAGAGGCACAACGGGCCGGATACCGGAACGTTGCCTGCCGAGGGCTCCCGCGAGGGGGCCCTCGTTTTATTTAGGGCATCCAGGTTCGTTGCCGGTGGGTGTCTTGGTAGATCAGGTGGGCGAGCTTGTCGGTGACGGCTTGCGCTCGGGGGTGCTGATTGCGGACTGCTTGGGCCCGGTGGTGGATGTAGACCGCCATGTCTACGGCCTGTAGGCCGGGTGTGTGGCGTGAGTCGGCGAAGTTGATGGGCGCGGAGATGTACTTCAGGCGGCTGGGTCGGTAGCCGCCGGTGCCGAGGTCCTGGTAGGCGCTGAACTGGTCTTGGTGCTCTGCGCTGGTGGCGATCTCGTCGGCGACGACGATCGCTTGCTCGCCGGCGCCGTGTCGGGAGGTGTAGTCGTCGATCTGCTCGAGTAGGTGTCGGAAGACCACGGTGTGGGGCTGCTGCGGGTACCGGTAGCGGGCGTTGAGGCGTCTGACGTCGACGCCTTCGAAGAGGTAATGCACGCCCGCGTGCTGGGCTGCCTGTAGGACGGCGGTGTAGAGGCCGGCGGCCTCGCGGTGTTTGCCGCGAAGGGTGGCCCACTGCCCCACGCCGCCCATGATCTCGTGCCCATGGAACTCGGCTGCGGGATCGGTCCCGTGTTGCGCGGAGGTCCGCTCGGCGATCTGGGCGTAGAGCCGGTGGAGCTGTTCCCATTGGTCGTAGTCGGCGATCGCCGCCCCGATGTAGTAGAGCTCCTGGTCGTAGGACTCGTCGACATAGGCGATCAGCACGTGATCCATCGTCTCACCCGACTGTGACGGGTTCGCGCGGCACCGACTGCTGTGGCCGAGGCTCCCCTCGACCCTCGCCGTCCAGATGGCGGTTCTGTGACGGCGAGTTCGGCGACCGCTTCGGGGCGCACCGGCGCGACGGGCTGGTTTCAGTAGGGCGCATCCGGTAACGTCGGTAACCGGAAACAGTACCGGTTACCAGTTACCGCAAAGGAAAAGGGGTTGTCG
>NZ_JAALEC010000734.1:0-3039 GCF_014145205.1 Dietzia sp. DQ11-44 | reverse complement strand
GGCTGCCGCCGGCATCGGGGCAGTGGCCACCGCGGCGCAAAGCACAGCCCGGGCCACGCAGTCCACCGAGCAGATGCTCGACGGCGCTCTGGCCGCCCATGCCACCCCCCACCACTACCGGTAACGACAAGGAGCTCAGACGGTGACTACCTCCGGTGAAGCCAACGACCTGCGGCTCTACACCCTCGGTGAGCGGAGCCAACGAACCGGCATGTTCGGGCTGCCGCTGCGGGCAACGCTCATCGCCGGGGGCGCGTTCATCGTGGCGATGTTGGTGCTGATGCAGGGCGGACTGGGCGCTGGTGCGTTGATCGCACTTGCCGCGGTGGTGTACCTGGCTCCCGCGATCTTGCGTATTGGAAATCGAACTCTCTACGAGGTGGCACAAATGCGTTTTCAGTTCTGGCGAGCCGAAAAGGCCGGGTCAACGATCTACCGATCAGGCCCGAACTCTCGCATCCCCGGTGGCCGCTACCGTCTTCCCGGGGCTCTGGCAAAGACCGAGCTCCACGTTGGACGCGACGTGGCCGGCAACGACTTCGCCATGATCCGTGATCAGGCGCTCAACCAGTACACCGTGCTGCTCGACGCCTCCTCCCGGGGCCAGGAGCCATTGACGGTGACTGACCGCAACAACATGACCGCGGAGTGGGGTGCGTGGCTGGCGGAGTTGTCCCTCAACGATGACGTCGTGGCAGCCACCGTGACGGTGGAGTCGTTCCCCACCACCGGGCAGGACTTGATCGCGGCAGTGAAACGGTCTGTCGACGAGTCAACACCGGAGCTCGCTCGCCGTATCCAGGCCGAATCGGCGGTGCAGTTCGCTAAGGGCAAGCTCGTGACCCGCTCATGGATCGCGGTGACGTTCAAGGCCGCCACGGCGATGCAGCGCAAGGACCCGGAGGCGATGGCCACCGACCTGGGCGTGCGGCTTCCGGGCCTGTACCAGCGGCTGGAGTATGCCGGTGTCTCGGCGACTCCGATGCTTCCCGAGGATGCGATCGGCCTGGCGATGCGCTGCTACCGCCCGGACCTGGATGAGTCGATCAATAGGGCGCGGCTGTCGGGCGAGTCGATGGGGGTGGACTGGGAGGACGCCGGCCCCGCCCAGGCGGTGGCCAAGTGGGCCAGCTACCGGCATGAGGACTGGATCTCGCGGTCATTCGAGATGGCCGCCCCGCCCGCTGCGGCGTTCCCGGACCACGTCCTGCGTCCACTGCTGGAGCCGAAGCCCGACATCCCGCGCAAGCGGGTGACGTTGGTGTACCGCCCGATCGCCGCCGGCGACGGTGTCCGCACCGTGGAGAAGGAGCACACCGACGCGGTGAACGCGGCGAACAAGACCCGGTCGATCGGTAAGGCTTCGGCCGGGCTGCGCCTGGAGCGCACCGAGGCCGCTCGTCAAGCGTTGGCGCGGGGCGGCCAGCTCGGAGAGTATTCGCTCCTGGTGACGCTGACCCTGCGGGATGCGGAGCTGCTTGAGCAGGGGTCGGCGATCATCGGCCAACTGGGTAACCGTTCGCAGCTGCGGCTGCACTCCACCAACGGCCAGCAGGACGCCGCGTTCATCGCAGGCATGGGGCTGGGTGTGCTGCTCGACCAGAAGTCGACCATCTCGTCGTTTGCGAGGGCCGAGTGATGGCGCGGCGCACCAAGGCACCGATCGGACCGAAGGAACTCGAGGAGCTGCACGCCCGGATCACCGCCGGCGATGCGGACCAGCCGTGGGTCTTCACTGCCACGGGTCGCGCATACAAGCAGTGGTGCAGCGAGCACCCCGAGCGTGCCGAACAGGCACGCACGGCGCGGCAGGCCTCGGCGCTGCGCTACGGCAAGCCTCGGTTCACCGCTCGGTATTCGGCGGTGGACGGCCACGGCTTCAAGGGAAGGTTCTCGGGCCGCATGTCAGTGGTCTCTGCCCCCGGCGCGACACAGACCTCGACCAACTACGGCTGTGGTTTCAATCCGTGGGTCGTGGGGGCCACCGCGCCCGCGGTCGGTGTTCCCCTGGGCGTGCACGTCCAAACCGGGCAGGACGTCTCGGGCGATGTGCTGTCCTGGTTCAAAGCCGGCATCATCGGCAACCCGTCGGCATTCGTACTGTCGCTTCCTGGCCTGGGCAAGTCCACCGTCATCCGCAAGCAGTTCATCGGCGCGGTCGCCCAGGGGCATGTCCCCATCGTCGCCGGGGACATCAAGGGCGAGTACGTCCCGGTGACCCGGGCGATGGTCACCCCTGCCGGCAAGCAGGGGCAGGTGATCCGCCTGGGCCACGGCCACGGCCACCTCAACCCGCTGGCGGCCGGAGCGCTGGGTGAGGCGATCCCGGTGATGCAGGCACGCCTGGCCACGCTGCCTGCACACAGCGAGGAGGCCACGAAGCTAGCTGAGGCGATCACCGAAACCGCCGAGTCGGTCCATTCTCGCCAGGTCACGATGGTGGTGGCGCTGGCCGAGCTGATCCGTGGCCGGCCGCTGGCCGACTTCGAGGGACTGATCGTGTCCACCTCACTGCGCACGATGCGCGAGACAGGACAATTCTCGTTCGCCTCCCCGCCCCTGCTGCGGGACCTGATCGACTTCATCCGGGCCGGCAACGACGGCCTTCGGCGTGCACTGTTCGTGAGCGACGACACCGAGTACCGCCACACCGTGCGGACCTTGGTCCAGACCCTCGAGTCGCTGACCGACGGCGTGATGGGCCAGGTGTTCGCCGAGCACACCACCACCAAGATCGACTTGGACGCCCCCGCGATCTGTATCGACGTCTCCGCTATCGCTCGAGGAGACCAAGCCCTCAAGGCCGGGGTGCTGTTGGCGTGCTGGTCCGATGCCTACGGAGCGATGGAAGCCGCGCACGTCCTGGCCGACTGCGGACTGGCCCCACAGCGGTACTTCCTGGCGATCCTCGACGAGATGTGGGCGACCCTCGGTGCCGGCGCGGGCATGGTGCAGCGCGTCGACGAGCTCACCAGGCTCAACCGAACCGATGGCACGGGCCTGCTGATGATCACTCACACCGGGCGAGACCTGGAGACT
>NZ_JAALEC010000733.1:0-4230 GCF_014145205.1 Dietzia sp. DQ11-44 | reverse complement strand
CAGTTCATCGGCGCGGTCGCCCAGGGCCATGTGCCGATCGTGGCCGGGGACATCAAAGGCGAGTACGTGGCGGTGACCGATGCGATGGTCACCCCGGCCGGAAAGCGCGGGCAGGTGATCCGTCTCGGACATGGGCACGGGCACCTGAACCCACTGGCCGCCGGCGCTCTGGGCGAGGCGATCCCGGTGATGCAGGCCCATCTGGACGAGCTCCGCGACCGGGGCGAGGACAGCACGCGCCTTGCCGAGGCCATCACCGAAACCGAGGAGTCGGTGCACTCGCGGCAGGTCACGATGGTCGTGGCGCTGGCCGAGCTGATCCGCGGTCGGCCGCTGGCTGACTTCGAGGGCCTGGTCATCTCCACCTCGTTGCGTGAAATGCGCCAGGGCGGCAAGTTCTCCTTCGCCTCACCGCCGCTACTGCGAGACCTGATCGACTACATCCGATCCGGAAACGCCGACCTGCGGCGAGCGCTGTTCGTCGCCGACGAAGCGGAGTACAGGCGCACGGTCCGAACCCTCGTCCAGACGCTGGAGTCGCTGACCGACGGCGTCATGGGCCAGGTATTCGCCGAGCACACCACCACCAAGATCGACCTCGACGCCCCGGCGATCTGCATCGACGTCTCGGCGATCGCTCGAGGAGACCAGTCGCTCAAGGCGGGCGTGCTCCTGGCCTGCTGGTCCGATGCCTATGGAGCGATGGAGGCCGCGCACGTGCTGGCCGACTGCGGTCTGGCGCCGCAGCGCTACTTCCTGGCGATTCTCGACGAGATGTGGGCGACCCTGGGCGCCGGGGCGGGGATGGTGCAGCGCGTCGACGAGCTCACGCGCCTGAACCGCACGGACGGCACCGGCCTGTTGATGATCACCCACACGGGCCGAGACCTGGAGACGCTGCCCAACGAGGTCGACGTCAAGACCGCGATGGGCTTCATCGAGCGGGCCGGCATGGTCATCTGCGGCGGTCTTCCCGCCGGCGAGCTGGAGCGGCTCAAGGGCGTCCTCCAGTTCACCGATGCTGAAGCGGCGATGATCACCGCCTGGTCCAAGGGCGCGCCGATCGAGCGCACCGAAGCCCGCGAGCGTAAGAAGCCACCCCTGGGGCGAGGCAAGTTCATGCTCAAGTCGTCCAAGGACGGCACCGCCGGGATCCCGGTGCAGGTTCTGCTGACCGCGACCGAGCGGGAGACCAACATCCACGACACGAACGTGCGCTTCCGCGAACTGCTCGATGGCGTGCCCTCCGGACAAGCGGTGCCGGCATGAGCTCAACTGCGTACGACGCCGATTTCCGCGACCAGGTGGTCGCGCGGCTGGCAGAGCTCGAGCCCCAGTTCCCCTCGACCTCAGCAGCCGCCGAGGTCGTCGCCCGCGAGTTCGGCATCAGCCGCGACTCGGTGCGCCGCTGGTCGGTCGCCGCGGGGACGTGGCAGGCGCACAACTCGTCCACCCTGCGGGCGCTGCAAGCCGAGAACGCGGCCCTTCGAGCGCAGCTAGGGCTGTAGACGGATGCGGTCGGCCAAGCTCGTCGTCGGCATCGTCATCGGGATCATCCTGCTGTCGCTGGTGGTCGTAGTGATCCTCGGAGACGGCAGCGACGATCGGTGCCGCCCGAACGGGGCCATAACCGGCGGCGGGGGAGTGCCCGCCGGCGAGCTCAGCCTGCCGATCGCCGAAGGCGATTACGTCGTGTCCTCGACCTACAAGAGCGCAGACCGGCCCGGCCACCGAGGCATCGACCTGGCCGCCGCCGACGGCACGCCCATGTACGCGATGGCCCCAGGCGTGGTGACCGCCGCCGGCCCCGCGAGCGGGTTCGGCAACTGGATCGTCATCGACCACACCATCGACGGTCAGCCCTACTCGACCGTCTACGGCCATATGTGGGACGACGGAGTGGACGTCCAGGTGGGCGACACCGTTGCCGCAGGACAGCACATCGGTGAGGTCGGCAACAACGGCCAGTCCACCGGCGCCCACCTGCACTTCGAGGTGTGGCAGGGCGGGCGCCTGACCGGTGGGAGCGAGACCGATCCGCAGCCGTGGCTCGACCGAGCGGCGAACCCGGGCTCGGGAGGCAGTGAGCCGCCCACCGACGAGTCCACGACCTCCCGTCAGCCGTCTCCGCCCTCGAGCGGGGAGATGCCCGATTCGGACAAGATCGCCTCCAAGGAGAACTTGCAGGTCGACTCGATCCGGGTGGCCCGTGCCGTGGCGCAGCGCTTTCCCGACGTGAAGACCATCGGCGGGTGGCGGCCTGTTGATGCCTACCCCGATCACCCGTCGGGCCGCGCCGTGGACATCATGATCCCGGACTACTCCTCGAGCGAGGGCCGCGAGCTGGGCAATCGCATCACGAACTACCTGCTGACGCACCGCGAGTTCTTCAACATCGAGTACCTGATCTGGCGGCAGCAGTACATCCCCGCCACCGGGCAGCCCAACCAGAGGGAGGACCGGGGCGACCCGACCCAGAACCATTTCGACCACGTGCACGTCACCGTCGCCGGCGGCGGAAAGCCCACCCCGAACCAGCGCTACGGCGCCGCCCCCACCGACGGTGCCGACGACTCCTCGGAGACCACCGGCGCCGCCGGGGGCGACGACTGCGCCCCGGACTTCGGGCATCGCAGCCTGAACGCGGGCGAGATCCCCGCCGAACTGCGCAAGTGGATCGACCTGGGAGGCCAGGTCTGCCGCGAGGTCGACTCTCCGCTGCTGGCCGGGCTGCTGTACCACGAATCAGCCGGCTTCCAGGCCACGGCAGTCTCGACGGCCGGAGCGCAAGGGTACGGGCAGTTCATGCCCGGCACATGGGCGGCCAAGGGCGCCAAGGTCGACGACAACGGCCAGATCGCCGGACCTCCCGGCTCGGGCTCTCCGTCGGACCCGGCGGACGCGACGATGGCCGCCGCCCGCTACCTGTGCGAGATCGCCGAGGGCCAGCGAGAGGGCATCGCCTCGGGCGAGCTCAGTGGCGACCCGCAGGCGTTGATGCTGGCCGGCTATAACGCCGGACCCGGCGCCGTGCAGCAGTTCGGCGGGGTACCTCCATATGCCGAGACGCAAAAGTACGTGGTCATCGTGCCGCAAGAGGCCGCAAGGTTCGCCGCCGCATGAGCACCGCCGACGAGTAGGAGACAGCGATGAACACCAAAGGCGTAGCTGTGGTCGCCGCGGCGGTGGTGGCGGTAGTGGTCGCCGCCGTCGCGATGGCCCTGACGCTTGGCCGCGATGATGAACCGGGAACCGATGCGCACGTACACATCGACCCGATCACGACCGCCGACGAAGTGGCGGTGGCGGTGATGGCAGGGATTCACACGTGGACCCCCGCGCAGCAGCAGTCCCCGTGGGATGCGATGCACGCGATCTCCGACCAGCTCACCGGCCAGATGGCGGACGCGGCCACCACCCGCCCGGACCCAGATCCTGCCCCTGGGCAGTGGCCGGCATGGGCGCGCTCGGGTGACCGCGTGATCGGCGCCGCAAGCCTGGCCGGAGATCAGGACCCCGTCCCGCAGGACGCGAGCGAAGCTCGGCGCCTGGTCACGGTGCAGCAGAAAGTGCTGCACCCCGACGGAGCAACGACCCCGCTCGAGCGCATCACCGCGACCGTCGAGCTCAAGCGCACCGGCGAGACGTGGAAGGTCGCCAGCTACCAATACCGATCTGTGGGCGAGTAACCGCGCACATCACACCAGGGAGGCAACAATGGCAGGCAAGGACCTGGCACGAACGTCCCAGACCCGCGAGCCCGGACCCACGATCGCGCTGGTCATGATGGGCGTGGTGGCGGCCGCGGTGATCGCGGTGTGGGGCAGTATCACCCTCGGCGAATCCATCGCCCCCACCGGTCAACAGGTTCCCGGTAACCCCGCGGTGGCGGTGATCGACCTGGCCCAGGGGCAGGTGCAGTGGACCACCGGCGCCACGGTCGTCGTCGTGGCCCTGGTGGTGATCGCCGCCGTGCTCGTGGCCGTGGTGGCGGCGCTCGTCGGGCGCCGGCAGGGCCGCAGGACCCGTGTCGATGGGATCACCAAGCACCTGGCGGGCCGCGCTGACGTGAAGTCACTGTCGGCCAAGAGCGTGGTCCGCGCCAACCGCGAGCGAGGCGACACCACCCAGACCCCGGGGGTGTACATCGGCAAGGAGGTCGCTACCGGCCAAGATCTCTGGGGCGGGTGGGAAGACCTGCATCTGGATCTGTGGGGTCCCCGCCAGGGC
>NZ_JAALEC010000732.1:0-1292 GCF_014145205.1 Dietzia sp. DQ11-44 | reverse complement strand
TCCAGCCGCATCATCCCGATGATCCGCCGCGCACCGGGCATCTGCATCTCCACCTCGTGCAAGCGCGACGTCATCGAGGCCACGATGCCGTTCCGTCAGCAGGTCGGCCGCGTCTGGGTGCTCGACCCGCAGGACAAGGCGGTCGGGCTGGACACCTCCAAGTGGTACTTCGACCCGCTGGACTTCGTTCGCCGCGACCAGTGGTGGGACGGCAACGCCGAGGAGCTCGCCGAGATCTTCAACGCCGCCACCGCCCGAGGGGAGGCCGGCAGCGACCCCAACGCGTACTTCTACTCCCAGGCCGTGGACCTGCTCGCCTCGCTGTTCCTGGCAGCGGCGATGAAGAACCGTCCCATCACCGATGTCTACGGATGGGTCTCCAATCTCGAGGACGCCACCCCAGTTGACATCCTGGCTGACAGCCAGTGGAAGCCGCAGGCTGCGGACCTGGCCAGCAAGTACAACGCCGAGCCCCGTACCCGCTCCAACGTGTTCTCCGCGGCCAAGAACATGATCTCCTGCCTGGGACGCAGGCAGATCGTGCGGTGGCTGACCCCCCAGGCCGGCGCCCAGCGTTTCGACCCGGTCGCCTTCGCAAACTCGGAGGCCGACACGCTGTATCTGGTCTCCGATGAGGAGAACCCGATCGGCCGGCCGGTGACGTCCATCCTGACCGTCGCGGTGTTCAAGGCCCTGGTCGACCGGGCCGACACCTGCCCCGGTTCGCGTCTGCCGGTGCCGGTGACCGCCGCCCTGGACGAGATCGCCAACATCGTGCGGTGGCCCAGGCTGCCCGACCACTACTCGACCTTCGGCTCCCGAGGCATCATCTGCTCGACCGTGCTCCAGTCCTACGCCCAGGGCGTGGAAGTGTGGGGCGAGCAGGGCATGAAGAAGCTGTGGTCTGCCGCCGCGATCGTCGTCATCGGTCCCGGCCACAAGGACTACCGATTCCTCGACGAGCTGGCCCATCTCATCGGCACCCACACCGAACAGCAACGCTCCATCTCCAGCGGCGGCGGCGATCGCGGACGGTCCGTGTCGACCCAGACGGTCGAGAAGCAGACCATCACCGCCGCCGAGCTGGCCGCCCTGCCATTCGGTCGGATGATCGTCCTGGCCACCGGCCGGCGCCCCATCCTGGCCCGGATGGTCCGGTGGGACCACCAGGACCTTCCCTCCGCCCCCGAGAAGAGCGAGGAGGCCGCAGCATGAGCCACCTGTTCGACAAGAAGATCGTCGAGGCGTTCGGTGAGACCCTCGCGGCGGTGGCCAAGGAGTCGCTACCTGCT
>NZ_JAALEC010000731.1:0-370 GCF_014145205.1 Dietzia sp. DQ11-44 | reverse complement strand
ACCGACGAGTTCGCCTTCTTCGACGACTACCTGCGACTGGCCTACGAGTCGACGGGTATGAGTCAGAAGTGGTGCTCGCGCTGGTGGGCGCACCGCTCTGTCCGATTCCGCATCCGTTCGATGTGGCTCGCGTACGAGTCACTGGCCCGCCGGGACCCGGCCACCTGCGATGAGGTGTTCCTGCGCACGATCGGCGACCACCATATGCCGCTCCTGACGGGAGAGCGCTCACCGATGGTCGCCTGCACGTCCGGTCACCAACCGGGCAAGCCCTTGAAATCGGACCCCATTGAGGAAGGCACGCTATGAGCTCGCATCCCAGCGACCCGGTGGTCGCCGATCTGATCCGTCACGCCCGCGTGGGCGCGGC
>NZ_JAALEC010000730.1:0-2873 GCF_014145205.1 Dietzia sp. DQ11-44 | reverse complement strand
TGAGCGAGGAGGAGGTCGTACAGCACCACGATCTGTGCCCAATCGGTCGACTCGACGTCTCGCGACTCCGCGTGGACCGCGGCGATCGACGCCTGCACCGAGTAGGGCCCCGGCCCGCCGGCCGCGGCCTCCATCGCCAGGGCCAGCCCCTCATCCGACGCCAGACGGTCCCACCGGTCCCTGTCCTGCTCGCGCAGCGGGACGGGGAGGCCCTCGTCGTCGACCCTGGCCGGCGCGCGTGCCTCGGTGAGCAGCAGGAGAGCGAGCAGGCCCGTCGCCTCCGGCTGCCCCGGTACGAGCCTGTGCACGATCCGGGCGAGGCGGATGGCCTCCGTCGTGAGGTCCCCGCGCAGGTGGCCGTCACCGGTGGACGCGGCGTATCCCTCGGTGAAGATCAGGTAGATCACCGCGAGCACCGCGGGCAGTCGCGCCGGCAGATCATCCGGGCCGGGGGTGCGGATCGGGATCCGCGTGACCCGGAGGCGCTTCTTCGCCCGGACCAGGCGTTGCTGCACCGTCGTCACCGGGAGGAGGAAGGCGTGGGCGATCTCCGTCGTCGTCAGACCGCCGAGGTATCGCAGGATCAGCGCCACCTGCTCGTCGGTCCTGAGCGTGGGGTGGCAACACGCGAAGAACAGCTCGAGCCTGTCGTCGGGGATCTCGTCCGGTTCCACGACCGCACGGACCGGCGGCGCGGAGGTTCGTCGGTCCTCCTCGACCCGCAGACGCGCGAGACGCTCGGTGAGCGCCTTCTCCCGCCGGAGCCGGTCGATCGCCTTGCGGGTGGCGGTGGTCGTGAGCCACGCGAGCGGGGAGTCCGGCACCCCGGTACGGGGCCAGGCCTCGATCGCCGCTTCGAGCGCGTCCTGGGCCGCGTCCTCCGCGAGATCCAGATCCCCGAAGCGTGACGCCAGCGTGGCGAGGAGGCGCGAGTGCTCCTCGCGACGCAGTGCGACCAGCACGTCCGACGCCGCCGGGCCCGGGGCGGTCACGGGGTCACCCCCGCGTCGCCCCGGACCCGTCGGTCCGGCATCAGAACTCCAGCATCGCGCGGACCTCGACCCGTCCGCCCCTGGCACCGGGGCACTTGGCGGCCCAGGCCAGCGCCTCGTCGATGTCCGCCACGTCGATGACGATCGTGCCGCCCACGAACTCCCTGCTCTCGGCGTACGGACCGGACGTCACGACGGCGTCCGTCCCGCCCGCGGGGATCCTGACCGTGACGCCGGTCTCGGGGTCCTCCAGACCGAAACCACCGGCGAGGACGCCGGCCTTCTCCAGCTCGGCGTCGAAGGCCATGAACTCCTCGACGCCGGGCCCTTCCTCCTCGCCGCAGCGCACGTCCTCGAGGTTGGCCATAAGCAGCAGTACGTACTTCATGTCGATCTCCTGACTGGGAGTGGTGGATGCCGGCCGCGGTGTTGTGCGCCGACACCTCCATGACGAACAGCCGCCGCAAGATCGACAGGTTCGCACAATAATTCTCCGCGCTCTTCCGGATTCCGCTCCCGGGCGCACCAGGACAGGAGTCCTCAGCCGTCGGATCCACACGCTGCAGGCTCACCCACACGCGACATCACGTCCGGGAATGACGATCAGGCGTGTGGATTCAGACGTGAGACGACCGAGGAGGCGGTAGCGGTCGACGCCCGGCCCGCCGACGCCCGGGGTCAGTACCGATCGTCCGGCACCCGGCGGCTTCGGGAGCGCATCGCGAACAGGAGACCGATCACGAAGAGCACCACACCGGCCACCATGAGGATCACCGCGAGGGTGTTCGAGTCGATACCCGGAATGTTGACCTCGACCGCGTACATGAGTATCGCGCCGATCACCACAAGAACCACTCCGCCGCCGATGTAACCCATGTCTGTTCTCCTTCGTCGTGACCGCGCGCCTGTCCGCGGTCGTGCGGCTCACCCTACGAGAACTCGGCGCCGAATTCAGGCGTGCGGAGAGAGGAGCTTTCGCGCCGGTTCCTCGATGAACCGGTAACTGGCCGCGCCGACGGCGATCGACCCGACCACGGTCACGGGCCAGATCACGCCCATCCGCCGGGTCCACAGCGAGGTGCGGGTGAGCGGGAACGCGTAGTGCAGCACGATCAGGTGCCAGAGGAAGATCCCGTACGACCAGCGGCCGATCGCCTGAAGGGGTGCCGACTCCAGGATGCGGAAGCGCGTGCCCGCCGGGGCCAGGACGACCGGCCCGAGGAAGAAGAACGCCATCGCCGCGGTGAGCCCGTTGCGCGCGGCGTACTCGCGGCCGCTCGGGTGGTGGAAGCCCTCGGAGAACCAGCGGGTCGACGTGGTGGCGAGCAGCGCCCCGGCGCCTGCCGTCCACCAACCCCACCTGGCATAGGATGCCCGGCTCAGTCGGGCGAGCAGTCCCGGGCGGGCGGTGGCCAGCTCGGCCAGCAGCATCCCGGAGGCGAACCAGGCGGAGAACGCCGGCGGCAGGATCTGGACGTTGATGCCCCTGGGCAGGAGCCGCAGGCGCTGCCAGGGGATCAGCGGGAACAGCAGGCCGGAGAGCCCGAAGGCGCCGACGGCGGGCAGCCGCCATCGGGCCCTGTCGCCCCGCAGGTTCCTCATCCCGGTCCACAGCGCCGGGAGCGCCAGGTAGTAGGCCATCTCGACCGCGAGTGACCAGGCGTGCGTGAGCCCGGAGACGAGAAACCTCCGCTGGTAGATCTGCGTCAGGGTGAGGTTGCGCAGCCAGACCACGGGGCCGTTGATCCGGTTCTGGGGGAGGAGCACCATGGCGACGGCGACGAGCACTGAGTACGCGGGCATGATTCGCACGAGCCGGGCCCGCAGGTAGGGGATCACCGCGCGGGCCGTTCCCGGCCGGTCGCGGCGGGCGTGGTCGGA
>NZ_JAALEC010000729.1:0-209 GCF_014145205.1 Dietzia sp. DQ11-44 | reverse complement strand
TCCCGCCACAGCAGGAAGCCGGTCTTGGCGAAGAACACCGCGACCAGCATGTCCAGACGACCGTAGAGGCGGCGCACCGGCGTCCCGTAGGACATCCGGGTCACGAACGCGACGTGGGTGGTGATGATGCCGATCGCCGCGAGGCCGCGGAGACCCTCGAGCGCCGGGATGTGACCGCGAGCACCGGCGAGCCGCGGCTGCTGCACCCC
>NZ_JAALEC010000728.1:0-1946 GCF_014145205.1 Dietzia sp. DQ11-44 | reverse complement strand
AGCGGACCTGCTGCGTGGGAGCCTGCTGAGCCGGGGCGGTTTCGACCTTGGAGGCCGACTCTCGGCGCTCGTCGGGCTCGTTCTCCTTCTTCACCTCACGGGTTGGCTGGACCGCCTTCGCTAGGCCGGGCTGCTTCGCCTGGGCAGGACGCTGCGAGGCGGTCGCCTTCGCGGCCCGCGGCGATGCGTTTGTCTCTTGAGCCACGTCCACGCCGGCCTGAGTGGTCGAGGGACGAACCGCCGGTGCCGACGCCTCCTCGATGCCAGACTGCGTCGCGGCTGCCGCCGCGTAGACGCCCGCAAAGGCGATCAGCGCCGTACAGGCGCCGATGGCTGCTCCGCGAACGGCTGAACGAAGGTCTCCCTGGGTATGACTCATCGCATCCTCGGATCACTGAAAGCGGCGCTCGGCAGGGGCCAGCGCCCCGTGACCAAGGGGACGGCGACAGTCGGCAGAGCACACGCGGGTGGTGGGAATTGCGCTTCATCGCGCCGGGACTGAATCAACCGGTGCGGAGCCGTACCGACGGTACGGGCGCAGATCGCACCGTATGCGAACCTTCGGCAGTTCCTCAAGGCGTTCCCCCTCAAATCCGGTGAGCCTCTACTTAGTTGATGAACCAGCTTGTCTAGCGAGCCTCTAGCGTTATGTTATAGCGTTAAGTTATAGCGGCGCAAGGGCTGAGGGGGCCGAAATGGACTGCGATGATGATGCGAGTTGCACGCCAGATGCAGGAGGTTGCGTGGCTCGCAAGCCCGGCTATGTCAGCCCTTCCGTGGCTCGCGGAGCGATGCTTCGACATGGCCTCACGGGGCTCCAGGTCGCCGCTCGGGTGGGCGTCAACCCCTCGACCGTGCGCAACTGGCTCGCCGGCCGTACGGCCCCGACGCCGGCGAAACTCGCCGCGCTCGCCCAGGTTCTCGAACTCAATGTCCGGGACCTCACGGGCGTTCTCCCCGGCCGCGAAACCCTCTCGGACATGCGCGTGCATGCGGCGCTCAATCAGTCTGAGACCGCCGAGAGGGTCGGGCTCAGTCAAAGCGCGTTCTCCACCATCGAGCAGGGAGCCGCACCGCTGTCCGAGGGGCTGTGCGCCAGCCTGGCTGACATTTATGGCGAGCCGCAGGGGGCCGTGCGTGACGCATGGCAACGCGCCAACGACACGCTCAAGGGTTTCCCCCAATAGCGTGCATCTGTATCGTTAACTATTACCGGCCCGACACGCCGCCCCACCTTGGAAATGACACACCTGGAATTACACCCGTGATAGCAATATCCCCATGGCACCTCCTCGGACCACCGAAGGCCGCACTCAACTCAATGCGCTCATCGACGAGAAGCTGTTCGCCGACGTGCAGCGCCTCTGGCATGAATCCGGCAACCCAAAACGCTGGCAGGTTGTCGAAGAAATCGTCCGGCTGGGCGTCAGAGCGTACGAGGCCGTGCCCAAAGACCACCGGGACGGGCAGCAGGAGCTGCTCCAAGCCGGTTGAGAACCGACCACGAGTGAACAGGAGGACGCCTCTCACCATGCACTGACGCGGGTATCGACTGACCACCGATTGCCTGCGTAACAACTGCACAGCGGAGCGTTCACAGACAAAAAAGAACGCCACCCGACGGGAATCGGGTGACGTCTTTGAAGTTTGAGATCAGGACAGGCGACCAAACCTGATTCTGATCTGCGCTCCCTCCCAATGGAAGGAACTGTCGTGCGAGACAGCTCCGAGGGTAGCGCACACCCAAATGCGGTGTCCAGCATGTCGATGCTGGGCGAGTCGCAGGGTGCGCGATCAGACCTCGATAACACGCAAGAACCCGACCTCGGTGAAGTGATCCGCAAGCGGATCGAGGACGCCGAGAAAGAAAACACGCTGCGCGGCCAGCGCGGCCACTCCTGGGCACTCGACGGCCGACAGCCGGCCCTTGTATGGCAATCCCGCAA
>NZ_JAALEC010000074.1:0-10747 GCF_014145205.1 Dietzia sp. DQ11-44 | reverse complement strand
GGCCGCTGACGGCCCGGCTCCGTCGCTGAGGGGCGGACTCAGCCGCGGCCCACGGCGCGGTCGGCCCGGCGCCACACGCGGACGGTGTAACCGGACGCCGCGAGCATGAGCACCAGCACGAACGAGGCGAGGATCGACGGGCGCCCGACCACGATCAGGCCGACCGCGTTGACCAGCGCGAGGACGGTGAAGAACCCGACGAACCCGCCCAGGACCTCCAGCCGCTGCCGGGTCCCGAGCGCGTCCCCGCCGCTCCGAGCCACGACCGGTCAGCTCTTCAGACCGCCGGCGGTGAGACCGGAGATGATCCGTCGCTGGAAGATCAGCACCATGATCACCAGCGGGACGGTGACGAGCGCACCCGCCGCCATGATCGCCGCGTGCGGCGGGATGTAGGGGTTGACCCCGGAGAACCGGGCGATCGCCACGGTGACCGGCTCGGTCGAGGAGTTGGACAGCTGCTGCGACAGCAGGAACTCGTTCCACGTGATGATGAACGCCAGGATCGCGGTGGTGAACAACGCCGGCGCGGCGAGCGGCAGGATGATCTTGATGAACGCCTGGCCGCGGGTGGCGCCGTCGACGCGCGCCGCCTCCTCCAGCTCCCAGGGCAGGTCGTTGAAGAACGAGGTCAGGGTGTAGATGGTCAGGGGCAGCGCGAACGAGATGTTGGGGATGATGAGCGCCTGGTAGGTGCCGATCCACCCGATGTCGGTGAACAGCTGGAACAGCGGCGTGACCAGCGCGACGCCGGGGAACATCGACGCGGCCAGGATGACGCCGGTGACGAAGAACTTCCCGCGGAAGTCGACCCGCGCGAGCGCATAGGCGGTGAAGACGCCGAAGAGCAGCGCCAGCGCGGTGGTGATGGAGCTGATGATCACCGAGTTGATGATCGCACCGAAGAAGTTGTTGCCCGCGTCCGTGGCCAGTGCCTCACGGAAGTTGTCCAGGGTGAGGTGCGAGGGCACGGGACTGGCGGAGAACACGAACCGGTTGTCGCGGAACGCGGTGACGAGCATCCAGTAGAACGGCGCGAGCCCCCAGATCAGGATGAGCAGGGCCCCGATGTAGGTGCCGATCCTCGGGCCGAGTGGCTTGCGGGGCGGCCGAAGGTCGTCGTTGTTGTCCCGATCGTGGAGACCGGGGTGTGACGACGACGAGGTGGGCGGCCGCGTGGTGGACGACGTGGACGGTTCAGGCGCTCGGTGACTCACCGGATCTCCTCCTTCTTGCCGGTGCGGTCATCGACGACATTCGCGCCGAGGAACTTCACCATGACGAACGCCACGGCGAAGATCAGCAGGAACACCAGTGTCGATATGGCGGACGCGCTGTTGAAGTTGCCCATCCGCATCTCGTTGACCACCAGCATGGACACCGTCGCGGTGGGCGAGCCGGAGTTGGCCGACACGAGGATCACGGGCAGGTCGTACATGCGCAGCGCGTCGAGGGTGCGGAAGAGGATCGCCACCATCAGGGCCGGCCGGACCAGCGGCAACGTGATCCTGGTGAACTGCTGCCACCGTGAGGCGCCGTCCACTCGGGCCGCCTCGTAGACGTCCCCGGGGATCATCTGCAACCCGGCGAGGATCAGCAGCGCCATGAAGGGCGCGGTCTTCCACACGTCCGCGATGATGATGGCCATACGGGCGTAGAACGGGTCGGTGGTCCAGGCGATGTTGGTGCCCAGCATCGTGTTGGCGATCCCGTTGGGGGCGAAGATGAACGCCCAGAGCTTGGCGGTGACGGCGGTGGGGATCGCCCACGGCACGAGGACCGCCGCGCGCAGGAGCGAGCGTCCCCAGATGCTCTTGCCCATGACCACCGCCATGGCGAAGCCGAGCACGGTCTCGAGCGAGACGGTGGTGACGGTGAAGAACAGGGTGTTGCCCATGGCGGGCCAGAAGTCGACGGCCGAGACACCGGGCGGGCAGGGGATGGTGCCGTCGCCGCCCCGGGCCGGGCACGCCTGGGTGAGCCAGTAGAGATAGTGCTGGAACCCGGCGAACCCACCGTCCGAGAACATCCCCGTGGCGGGATCGAGGCCGCGGTCGGCCTGGAAGGACAGGTACACCGCACGGACGACCGGGTAACCGATCACCACCGCGAGGATCGCGAGCGCGGGGCCCACCATCCACACCGGACGCCAGTCGAATCTCTTCTCGACCAGTGGCGCCGGGGACTTCTCACTCGTCGTCATCGCTGCAGCTCCTCATCGGATCGCACCCGCCCTCACCACGACGGCCGATGGGCCCCGGGAATGCTACCCGGGGCCCATCAGCGCGGTGATGTCATACCTGCTGTTCAGACTCTGGTGTCACTGAGCCGCTTGGTCGATCGCGGCGCTCATGTCGGTGAGCGCCTGCTCGACGTTCTTCTCGCCACGCAGCGCGGCGAACGTGTTGTCCTGGATCGCCTTGGACACCGCCGGGTAGTACGGCGTGACCGGGCGCGGCTCGGCGTTCTCGAGAGCCGCCTTGAGGGCCGGCATGTACGGGAACTCCTGCTGCAGCGCCTCGTCGTCGTAGATCGAGGACAGGACCGGCGGGAACGACTGCTCGGCGAAGCCCATCTGGACGTCCTCGGAGATGATGAACTCGAGGAACGCCTGCGCCGTGGCCTTGTTCTCGGAGAACACGTTGATGGCGTTGTTGTAGCCGCCGAGGGTGGACCGGCCTGCGCCGTCCTGGCCGACGATGGGTGCGACCTCGAACCGGCCCTGGACCTGGGACGTGGGATCGGACTGGCCCGACTCGTACATGTACGGCCAGTTGTAGGAGTACATGGTCTCGCCGGCGAGGAAGGCCTGCGCGGTCTCCTCCTCCGTGAAGGCGTCGGTCTGCGGGGGGATCACGCCGTTCTGGTAGGCGTCGACCAGGGCGGTGAGGCCGGCGCGTGCCTGATCGGTGTCGAGCTCCGGGGTCTGCCCGTCGTCACCCACGACCTGACCGCCCCAGCTGTGGATGAACTGGGTGGCGGCGACGGTGAGGCCCTCGTAGAGGCTGAGCTGCGTCTGCAGGCAGTCGACGTCGGCGCCTTCGGCGGCCTCGCAGGACGCGACCAGTGCGTCCCAGTTGGCGGGCGCCTCCGGCTGGAGGTCCGTGCGGTAGTACAGCAGCTGGGCGTTGGTGTTCTGCGGGATGCCGTAGAGCGTGCCGTTGTAGGTCGCGGAGTCCACGGCGGCCTCGATCAGGCCGGACGTGTCGACCTCGGTGTCGCCCTCGATCGGCTGCAGCCACCCGTTGGCCGCGAAGTACGCGGTGTCCGTGACGTCGAGAGCGAACACGTCGTACTCGCCGCTCTCGGTCTGGAGGGACTGCGTGAGGGTGTCCCGCTGACCGTCCTGCTCGGCGGGGAGCTCACGGAGGGTGACCTCCTGGTCGGGGTTCTCCGCGTTCCACTGCTCGATGACGGGACGGAGCTTGTCCGTGTCGTTGCTGCCCATCGCGAAGGTGATCGGGCCGACGCCCGAGGTGCCGGCCTCCGCCTGCTCGTCGGATTCGTCACCACCACCGTTGCCACAGGCCGCGGTGAGCACCGCGACCATGGATGCGGCCGCCGCCGCCTTGAGGAACCTGCCGTGAACGGCCATGCGCTCTCTCCTATTGTCGTGTCTCGCCTACCGCCGACGTGTGCCGGCGGTCGGGTGATCCCGGGTTCACTGTGACGCGGGTCTCTCTGAGGTCCCGCTGAGCGTAACCCACACGGGGCCTGTGGCGTCGGACCATGGACGGTCCCATCGCCGACTCCCCGCCGTACCGCCGCCCGTGGGCCGCGAGACTCAGATCACACGCGACACTCTAGCAACAACAGATGTTGCAATCCGCCACTACCGCCCTCATCGGGCCTGTGGCCCGCCTCGTCGAGCCCTGTGGCCCGCCTCGGCGCACCCGGTCACCGCAGTCGCAGGCCGGTCTCCACGTCGAAGAAGCGGACCTCGCCGTCGAGCGCGGCCAGGAACATGGTCTCGCCCTTACCCGGGTGGTCACCCGATTCGGCCCGGTAGACCACCGGGTGCCCGTCCGCGGTGGAGCAGTGCAGGTAGCTGTCCGCCCCCAGCTCCTCGACCAGGTCCACGGTCACCTCCAACCCGTGACCGTCCCCGGCGATCCGCAGGTGCTCCGGCCGCACGCCCACGGTGACCCTCGGTCCGGACCCCGGCGGGACCTCTTCCGCGAAACCCTCCAGGTCCACTCTGCCGTCCGAGACGGGCGCGTCGAAGAGGTTCATCGACGGCGATCCGATGAAGCCGGCGACGAAGGCGTTGACCGGGTTGTGGTACAGCTCGCGCGGGGTGTCGACCTGCTGCAGGATGCCGTCCTTGAGCACCGCCACCCGATCCCCCATCGTCATGGCCTCGACCTGGTCGTGGGTCACGTAGATCATGGTGGTGCGCAGTTCACGCTGCAATTTGGCGATCTGGGCGCGGGTGGCCACCCGGAGCTTGGCGTCGAGGTTCGACAGCGGCTCGTCCATGAGGAACACCTGCGGGTTGCGCACGATCGCCCGACCCATGGCGACCCGCTGGCGCTGACCACCGGAGAGTTCCTTGGGCTTGCGGTCGAGGTAGTCCGTGAGGTCGAGCATCTCCGCGGCGCGGTCCACCCGCTCCGCGATCTCCTTCTTGGAGGCCTTGGCCAGCTTGAGCGCGAAACCCATGTTCTCGCGCACGGTGTAGTGCGGGTAGAGCGCGTAGTTCTGGAAGACCATCGCGATGTCCCGGTCCTTGGGCTCCGTCCCGGTGACGTCCCTGTCACCGATGAGGATGCGTCCGGCCGAGACGTCCTCGAGCCCGGCGAGCGCGCGGAGAGTGGTGGACTTCCCGCAGCCCGACGGTCCCACCAGGACCAGGAACTCGCCGTCGGCGATCTCCAGGTCGAGTCGGTCCACACTGCGCCGTGCGGCGCCCGGGTAGATGATGGACACGTTCTCGAAGGTCACCGTAGCCATGGAGAGATCCTTCCCTTCACCGGCAGGAACGTGCCGGACGATCCGAGATTGAGGGTTGTCACGACGACTGTAGCGTCACGGGACCGGTGTTCACCGGCACTGCGCCCACAGTTCATCCGCACGTGTCCTCAGCACGCCCGCGCCGTCGCCCGCGCTCCCTAGGGTCACAGCGTCCTCGTGCGCCCGTGTGGGGCGCACACGTCCTCAGGGAGAACCGTTGTCAGTCCGCAGTCTGCTTCCGATCGCCACCCCCGGAATCTCCAACCGCCAGCACCTGACCTGTGTGTACAAGTGCGGTGACCAGTGCGCGGCGCCGGTCCCCAACACGAGCGACAACCCGTACTTCGGGGACGTCGCCACCGAGATCAGCCGCCGGGGGGCGCTCAAGGCGGCGGGCGTGGTCGCGCTCGCGGTGGGGGCCACCCAGGTCCTGCCCGCCTCCGTCGCCGCGCAGGGTTCCCTCGGCACGGGCTCGGCCGGGGCACCCGGGTCGACGGGTGGGGGCACCCTCGACACCGGTTTCCTCCCCGTGGAGCCCAACACCGCGGACGCCGTCACCGTGCCCGTCGGGCACTCCAGCGACGTGGTGATCCGCTGGGGCGACCCGGTGGTCCCCGGGGCGCCCGGCTTCGACTTCGAGAACCAGACGGCCGCCGCGCAGGCGGTGCAGTACGGCTTCAACTGCGACCTGGCGGTCCTGTTCCCCATGGACGACCGCGACGACCGGTTCCTGCTCACCGTCAACCACGAGTACACCACCGAGCCGATGATGTTCCGCGGGTACGACTCCGCCGCCCCGACCCGCGAGCAGGTGGAGATCGCCTGGGCCGCACACGGCATGACGGTGGTGGAGCTCGCCAGCAGGCCGTCCGACGGCGGGCTCGATCCCGTGATGGGGTCCTACAACCGCCGCATCACCGCGACGACGCCGTTCGAGCTGCGGGGCCCGGCCGTCGGCCCCCTCACCCGGACCACCGCCGACCCCACCGGGACCCGCGTGCTGGGAACACTCAACAACTGCGCCGGCGGCCACACCCCCTGGGGAACAGTCCTGTCCGGCGAGGAGAACTTCAACCAGTACTTCGGCACCACCGGCTCCGTGACCGACCCGGCGCGTGTGGAGGCCCTGCGTCGCTACGGCGTGGCGGTCGGTGAGTCGGGCCGCAAGTGGGAGCGCTTCGACAGCCGCTTCGACCTGGCCGCCGAGCCGAACGAGGTCAACCGTTTCGGCTACATCGTCGAGGTCGATCCCTGGAACCCGGACTCCACGCCGGTCAAGCACTCGGCGCTCGGGCGGTTCAAGCACGAGGGCGGGACCGTTCACGTGACCGCCGACGGGACCGTCGTCATCTATTCGGGCGACGACGAGCGGTTCGACTACCTCTACAAGTTCGTCTCCAGCCGGAAGATGGTGCCGGGACGGACCGCGGCGGCGCGGACCCAGAACATGAGGATCCTCGACGAGGGGACGCTCTACGTGGCCACCTTCACCGGCAACTCCCCGGAGTCGGAGATCGACGGGTCGGGCACGCTCCCCTCGGACGGCGCGTTCGACGGGACGGGCGGCTGGATCCCGCTCATGACCGTCGACGCGGCCGGCAACGCCGTCTCCCACGTCACCGGCATGACCGCGGAGCAGGTCGCCGTGTACACACGCATGGCGGGCGACGCGGTCGGGGCCACCAGGATGGATCGGCCGGAGGACGTCGAACCCAGCCCCACGACCGGCAAGGTGTACATGGCGCTGACCAACAACACCCGCCGCACCGTCGGCCAGGTCGACGAGGCCAACCCCCGGCACGACAACAAGCACGGGCAGGTCGTCGAGATCACCGACGACCACGCCGGGACGACCTTCGGCTGGAACCTGCTCCTGGTGTGCGGCGACCCCGCCGCCGCCGACACCTACTTCGGCGGCTTCGACAAGTCCAAGGTCAGCCCGATCTCGTGCCCGGACAACGTGGCCTTCGACCCCTCCGGTGGGCTGTGGGTGTCCACCGACGGCAACGCGCTCGGATTCAACGACGGGCTCTACTCGGTGGCCACAGAGGGGCCGACCCGGGGCGAGACCAAGCTGTTCCTCACCGTGCCGATCGGTGCGGAGACCTGCGGTCCGCTCGTCTTTGCCGACCGCGCGATCGTCAACGTCCAGCACCCCGGGGAGAAGGACGGGGCCTCGATCGAGAACCCCGCCTCCCACTGGCCCGACGGCGGGACGTCGCAGCCACGTCCGTCGACGGTCGTGGCGTGGAGGGACGGGTTCACCGGCGGGACCGGGTCGCTCTCCGCGGGGTCGCTGTCCGCGGGGTCACTCCCGGCGGGCTCGTCGGGTTCCTGATCGTCCGTGTGCGGGGGCGGGGGGCGGGGTCAGGTCGTCGTACCCGGCCCGCCTGACCCGGGCCGCCGGACACGGGCCGCCGAACCCGGGCCGTCAGACCCGGCTCGTCGCCCCCGCATACGCCAACCCGCGCTCGACGGTCGCGGCGATCGAGGCGGCGACGCCCTCCGGATCGTCCGACATCGGAACGTGCCCGTCTGCCGAGATCTCGATCCGGGCCTGCGGGAACAACCTCGACGCGAGCGAGACCTGCCGGACCGGCAGCACCAGGTCGAACCGGCCCCACCGGATGGTGATCGGCAGCTCCTCGTCCACCGGCGCGGAGAACAGGAACGTCCTGCGGTCCGCCCGGTCCAGCACGGTGTTGCTGATGATCGCCTCGCCGTCGATCGCCGCCGCCTCGGCGGGGTACCGCCACGGCCGAGCGCAGAACGCGGCCATCATCACCGCACGGCCCGCCGCCCTCTCGGTCACCACGGGGATGTGACGGCCCAGCTTCCCGGCCGCCCGGCGCAGACTGTGGAACACGGTCATCGTGTAGCGCCACTCGGCGTCGGACCGGAAGAACCCGGCGGGCGAGAGCGCGGTGACACTGCTCGCCAGGCCACGGGCCCCCAGCTCC
Organism: Dietzia sp. DQ11-44; assembly: GCF_014145205.1. NCBI lineage: Bacteria > Bacillati > Actinomycetota > Actinomycetes > Mycobacteriales > Dietziaceae > Dietzia > Dietzia sp. DQ11-44. The sequence goes on along the minus strand of NZ_JAALEC010000074.1, from coordinate 2,834 downwards.
AGTGCGAGGAAGCCGCCGAGCGAGTTCCCGACGACGTGGGGGCGCTCCCCGTCCGGCACGACCTCCGCGATGAGCTCAGTCAATTGGTCCATCATGTACTCGAGCACGTCACCCGCGTCGGGGAGATCCGCCGACTCCCCGTGTCCGGGCAGGTCCACCACCACCAGCCGGAACCGGTCCGCCAGGAGCGGGACGACCGAGTCCCACGCGTGCGCACGGTGGCAGACACCGTGCATGAGGATGATCGTGGGACCGGAACCGGTGATCTGGTGATACAAATCCATGCCGAGAGTATCCCTCACGGCCCGGGATGACGCCCCATAACCGCCCCGGAACGTGCTTACATCTCCCATGCGACCGAGGGGACGAACGGGTCAGGGGGCACGGCGTGGACACTGTGACGAGCGGACTGGCGACGGAGTTCCGGCCCATCCTCCTCAGGCTGGACCTTCTGGTCCGGCGGCAGAACACCCAGTACGCCCTCAGCCGCGCACAGACCTCGATCCTCTACACGCTCGCCTGCCACGGGCGGCTGCGGATGAGCGACCTGGCCCGGTTGGAGAACGTCCGGGTCCCGACGACCAGCAATTCCGTGACCGTGGTGGAGAGCATGGGCTACGTGGAGCGCGTGCGGGACCACTCGGACGGCCGCGGCGTCTGCGTGGAGCTCACCGACCTCGGGCGGGCACGGATCGACCAGGTGCTCGAGGCGCGCGACCAGGACTTCGCCGATCACCTGTCCCGCCTGTCCCCGGAGCACCGGGAGACGCTGTCGGCGGCGGTCCCCGCCCTCAACGCACTCCTGGACGCCTTCGACGGGACCGCGACCGCCCGCTGAGCCTCCGCGGCGTCTACCCTCACCGGACATGGGCACAGTCATGATCACCGGCGCCTCGCGCGGGATCGGCGCGGCCACGGCCAGGGCGCTCGAGTCGGATCACGACCTGATCCTGGTGGGCCGCGACGCCGACGCACTGGCGTCGGTGGCCCGCTCCTGCAGATCCGCCCGGGTGGTGACCGCGGATCTGACGACGGTCGACGGGGTGTCATCGGTCGCCGACGGGATCACCTCCCTCGACGGGGTGGTCCACTGCGCCGGGGTGGCCGACCTCGGGCGGATCGACGAGTCGGACGCCGCCGAGTGGCGTCGCGCGTTCGAGATCAACGTCCTCGCGGTGGTCGAGCTCACCCGGGTGTTGCTCCCGGCGCTCCGCGCGGCCCGCGGCCACGTCGTCGTCATCAACTCCGGTGCCGGGACCACCGCCAAGCCGGGCTGGGGCTCCTACAGTGCCTCCAAGTTCGCGCTGCGCGCCGTCACCGACACCCTCCGCGGCGAGGAACCGGCCCTGCGCGTCACCTCGATCCATCCGGGACGCGTGGACACCGACATGCAGCGGGCGATCGTCGCCGCCGAGGGCGGGAAGTATGACCCGTCGGCCCACCTCAGCCCGGACTCCGTGGCCACCGCGGTGCGCCACGCCCTCGACTCGGGGCCCGACGCCCACCCGACCGAGGTGGTTCTGCGACCCCGGCGCCACTGAGATCCCCTCGACCCGGTGGGCACGCGCGCGATCCCACCGCCGGACCGCTGCGCATGTCGTAACGTCCAGCACCATGGTCGGCACCGACACCCCGCTGCGCATCACCGTCATCGGTGCGGGCGTGGTCGGGTGTTATCTGGGCGGCAGGCTCGCCCGCCACGCCGACGTGACGCTGGTCGGGCGCCCTCATGTCCTCGACCCGATCCGCGCGGTCGGACTCACCGTGGAGTCCGGTGAGGGCGTGGAGGACCGCCTCCACGTGCCCGCCGAGGCGCTCACCCTGGCCGAGACGCCGGTGGCCGTCCGACGCTCGGACGTGGTGCTCGTGTGCACCAAGGCCGGCTCCACCGCCTCCGCCACCGCCGAGTTCGTCCCGTACCTGCGTCCGGGATCCCTGGTGGTGGGCCTGCAGAACGGACTGCACTCGGCCGATCTGATCCGCGAGGGCGTGGACGCCACACCGGTGATCGCCGGGATCATCCCCTTCAACGTCGCGCGGACCGGCCCCGCGACCTACCGTCGGACCAGCACCGGGGAGATCCGGATCGCCGAGCATCCCCTCGCCGCCCCGCTCCTGCGCGTGATGGAGGAGGCCGATCTCCGGGTGCGCGCGACCGACGACATCCAGGCGGTACTGCACGGCAAGGTCCTGCTGAACATGAACAATGCGGTCCAGGCGTTGTCCGGCCTCCCGCTGAGGACCGAACTCCTCGACCGGGACCTGCGCAGATGCGTCGCGCTCTGTCAGGCCGAGGCCAACCGGGTCTTCACCGCCGCCGGAGTGGTGTCCCGGGTACCCATCGCGGTACCCGCCGGCATGCTGCCGGCCGTCATGCGGCTGCCCACCCCGGTGTTCCGCAGGCTCGCCAGGGCGGTCATGCGGGTCGACGCCGACGGGACGTCGTCGATGAACGACGACCTGGTCCGGGGCCGACCGACCGAGATCGACATCCTCCAGGGGGAGGTGGTGCGGATGGGTCGGTACCTCGGTGTCGAGACGCCGGCGTGTGCGCACATGGTCGAGCTGGTGCACGAGGCCGAACGGGCCGGACCCGATCGCCGCCAGTGGACCGGCAAGGCACTTCTCGCGGAACTCCAGCGGGCACGGCGACGCGCACGACGGCTGGCGCGACTGCAACTCTAGGGCGGGCAGTCGGCCCGCGGCTGCAACTCTAGGGCGGGCAGTCGGCGAGGGGCGGCAACTCTGGGTCAGGTGCCCGGCCCCGGCCCGGCACCTCAGGACGACGCGCGCCGCAGGAGCTCTGCATGCCGGTCCGCCGGGGTGCGACGCGG